>JAWOBW010000183.1:0-11258 GCA_046484105.1 Bacillota bacterium | reverse complement strand
GGAACATTCATCGACTGCGTCATCGATGACGGCGGACGTTCTGACGTGTGGATCTATGCAGTCGAATCTGGTCAGAACTGGCAGGTGTCTGAGGCGAAACGTTCAGCCGGCAGTGTCTGCTGGCATCCCTCAGGCAACAAGATGGCATACATTCAGGACGGCAACCTCATGACCGCATCATTTGCCGATGGAGAATGGAAGAGCCGGGCAGTGATGAGGACTGCTCCCTCCAAGAGCAGCCCGTCATATTCACCTGATGGGAGACAGCTGGCCTTCATCCGGGAAGGGGCAGTGTGGATTCTCGATCTGGATGAGGGAACGCAACGATCCTTCGTTGCTCCTGGTGACGGGACGATTCTGCCCGCAACATTCGCCGCGGGGCATGCGCTGAACTGGTCTCCCAGCGGCGAGATGTTGTTCTTCCATTTTCGCGATTCCGATAAGGGAATACACCTGGGAGTTAGTACGGCGGAGGAGGGAGCACTCCTGTTTCAGACCACGTGGAGGCGCGGTCCAGCAATGGGAGCCACCTGGCTGGATGATGAACGACTGCTGTACGTGAGATCTTCTGACAGGAACACGGTCCGCGAATTCTGCGTCCTGACATTTCCGCCGGATGCCGCTGATGCACAGAAGAAGGTGGCCGGAGAAAACCGGACGTCTGCTCCATCGACGATTGAGGTCGACGAGGAAGTCATCTACCGGCAGGAGGCCAGGGGCACACCTGGGCCTCTGTGGGTGTCCGGAGCCTGGGCCGAACCGGAGAGAGGGCGCATTCTCTTGATCAGTGAGGATGATGGATGGGCTCACCTGTACCTGTACGACCCCGACGCAGGGACGATGGAACAAATGACGTCCGGGCAATGCGAGGATTTTGGCCACATGGGCGATGAACCCTGCTGGTCACCCCGGGGACGGCACGTTTGTTATTCCTCAAACCGGGGATCGTCCGGAGAACGTCAGCTGTGGATTCTGGATGCTGATGAGGGATCCACTCACCAGCTCACTGAGTTGGCGGGAACCAATGTGCAGCCCAAGTGGTGTCCCGACGGATCACAGATCGCCTTCGTCCACTGTGATCCTCACCGCAGCGCAGACGTGTGGATCCTTCCCGTTGACCGCACGTCCCCGGAGTGCGCTGTCGACCGACCCGACGCTCGGCAGATCACACGAACCATGCCTTCCAGCTGGACCGCCGACAAGTGCATCGAGCCCGAAGAGGTGTCCTTCGAGGGGGCGGACGGATGGGATATTCGAGGCTACCTGCTCGCTCCCTCGGGCAGCCAACAGGCTGCCGAGAACAGCCTTCCCGCGCTGGTGTGGGTCCACGGCGGACCCATTAGACAGATGCGCTACGGGTTTCACCCGTCTCACGGCTATGCCTTCTTCTACGCTGTGTCGCAGTATCTGGCGCACAGGGGCTACACCACCCTGATGGTCAATTTCCGGGGTGGAATCGGTTACGGACGGGAGTTTCGCAACGGGTTGCACCGGAAGATGGGCGTCGACGATGTCATGGACGTAATTGCCGCGGGACGTTACCTGAAAAACCTGCCATATGTGGACGAGACGAGAGTGGGCGTATGGGGAATCAGCTATGGTGGCTACATGACCCTGGCCGCTCTCACCAAGCACCCTGACGAATTCAGCATGGGTGTGAACATAGCCGGCATCTGGGATTTCGCCCAGTGGAACGACTGGATCACAGAAAGACACGGGCGCCAGCTGGGAGGCTTCGAGGTCTTCTTTGACGGAAGCCCGGCAGAATCTCCCGAACTCTATCGAATCGGCTCACCGTGCACCTATCACGAAAGCCTCCAGCGCCCCCTGATCAATCTGCACGGCACCGCCGACGCAAACGTCGACTTCGCCCAGATGGATCGCATCGTGAAGGACTGCGTTGAGTCCGGAAAGGAATACGAGGCCCACTACTATCCCGATGAGGTACACCTGTTCCAACACAGGAGCACGTGGGCCGACGCCTTGACCAGGATAGAGCGAGCATTTGACTGTCACCTCAAGGCCTGAACACATCGGGGGAGGGGTGTCACACCCCTCCCCCTGGAAGCACCCTGCAACCTCGTATGATCTCACACCCGCGACCTGCACGGCAGCTTCCCGGCAACGGGGGACCAATCGCGAGTCTGGCAGAACCCATCCTGACTGACATCTGTCACCTAGAAGAGAGGAACCTCTGCCTGGTATAATTGAATCCGTGTTCAGGCCATTATTCATCTTACCTACATAAAGGACCGCTGAACGGAGTGACACGATGCCCACGATTGAGCTGATGGAACAGCACTTGAGCCTCGGCAACTGGTTGCTGGGATTTTCACCGATCCTGATTGTCTCACTGTTGATGGTAGTCTTGAAGTGGAGCGGCGCCAAAGCAGGTGCCGTGGCGTGGTTGTGGTCGATGGCCGTGGTTGCCTTGTTGTTCGGTGGAGACGCGGTCACCCTGGCTAGTGGCTCTGCCAGGGGGTTGTGGGAAACCGTATTCATCCTCGCCATAATCTGGGGCGCCATGTCAATCTACGGGTTGATCCACGGTATGGGCGGTTTCCCCTCAATTTCCAGGGCCTTCAACAGGGTCACCGCTGGAGATCGTCTGCTGCAGGTTCTCATAATCGGCATGGTCTTTCCCGCCTGGCTGCAGGGAGTGCTCGGTTTCGGCACCCCTGTGGCAGTCACTGCACCACTTCTCATAGGCCTCGGTTTTAATCCGGTTCTGGCGGTGGTCATTCCTGCATTGGGGCACAGCTGGACCATAACATTCGGCTCACTGGGGAGCTCATTCTGGGTACTGCAGCGTTTCACCGGGCTCGCCGAGGGGCCGCTGGCCTTCTGGTCCGCAGTCCTGTTCGTACCGATGACTATCATGGTGTTCTTCTTCGGTACATACTACTACTCACGTTTCACCCACGGCTCGGGTTGGCATGAGGTCCGTCGCGGATGGTTTGCGTGGCTCTCCCTGGGAGTGGTACAGGCCGCCGCCCTGTTCTTCTTCGCCATCTACGTTTCCCCCTCCATTAGCGGCTTTCTCGCGGGTTTCGTCGGTCTGGCCTGGGGGGCGGTTCTTCCCCGAACTCGATTCTACCGGGTGAGTGACGCCGAGGGTGCCGACAGAGAAGCCATCTCCACGCCGGAACCTGCCAAGGAGATGAGCTTCCATCTTGCCTTCCTGCCGTATTATGTCATTGTGCTGGTAGTCTTCTTGGTCTATCTATCGCCTCTGGCATCACAGTGGTTCGGATTGCCCGATCTCAGAGGCATTCTCGAAGCAGAGCGATTCCAGATCGGCCTCCCGTGGCGCGAGATTCAGACTGGACTGGAGGTGGTCAACCCGGCCGAGGCTCGTTATTCACCTCTCAAGGTGTTCACCATGCCCGGGACTCTGATTTTCTTCTCCCTTGGGTTGTCGGTGATCCTCTACAAGATACTGGGGGTCCTCAAACGGGGTATCGTCGGGATGATCTGGGAAAGAGTCAGAAAAACCGCGATCCCGGCCACACTGACTCTGGTGACATTGAGCATGATGGCCGGGGTGATGATGGAGCACGGCATGACCACCCTGCTGGCGATGGGAACTGCCCTCGCAACAGGCGTCGGGTATCCCCTGTTCGCCAACTACGTGGGACAGTTGGGAGCATTCATCACCGGCTCCAACACTGCCTCCAATGTTCTCTTCGGCGCCTTTCAACGTGACATGGCCCTGGTGTTGGGCTTGAATCCATATGTAATAGCGGGATTGCAGACAGTCGGCGGCGCCATCGGCAACATACACTGTCCCCTCAACGTCGTTATGGCGACTAGTACGGTGGGGATTGCCGGTCGCGAGGGAGAAGTCATTTCCCAAACACTGTTTGCCGGTATTCTGATGGGACTGGTGATTGGAATTCTGGGATTGCTGCTGGTGAGAATTGTGTAGGTTTGGTGAGGAGGAGCGTTTGCCATGGCGAAACACCAGGTGGGATTGCTCGCAATCGGCCTGATGGTGGTAGGCTTTGTTCTAATGTATCGCGGGGTTCAGGTTGACTCCGGTCTTCAGAGTACGATGGGTTTGATAGTGACCATTGGCGGGTCCCTGGCCGTCATCCGCAGGTTCTGACCCGGGCCGAGGGCCGGCTGTGGTAGTCTGACGGACGTCCATTCGACGATACACCGGTGGGCAGTCGAGCAAAGAGGCTCCCACCTCCATAAGACACGGCGGGCCTGCTGTTGGTCCAGGCCCGCCGTTGGATTGCAGCAGATCAGCTCTGGGCCGGTGGCCCCTCATTATCTGGCCCACACCTCACCCAGAACCCTCAGCGTGTTACCGCCTATGACCTTCTCTATCTCGTCATCCGAATAGTTGTGCTTGACCAGCCATCGGACTATGTTGGGAAAGCACTCGCTGGGATTCTCCAGCCCGCGAACGTACTCCACTTCCGTGTAGTCCACATTAGCATGGGCCTGCCCTATGGATAGATGTGAGCGGAAAGCGCGGTGCAGGGCGACGTGATCCCCGTACAGAGTATCGGGTCCGAAGGTGACATGATCTATGCCAACGAGATCGACGCAATACTCAAAGTGCTCCATGAAGGATTCGATTGAGTGTTCCGGGTTGTTCTCAGTGATGGTCGTATGTGGCGCGGCCTCAATGCCTATCAGACCGCCCTTCGCAGCACAGGCCCTGAGCACTGAGTCAGGCTTCAGCCGCGGTGTCTTCCACAGGGAGCGGGCCCCGGCGTGGCTGATGAAGACGGGCCTGTCACTGACATCAATTGTGTCCAGACAGGTCTGATCTCCCGAGTGGGAGACGTCTATGGCCATGCCAATCCTGTTCATCCGCTGCACGGCCTGCCGTCCGAACATGGTCAGACCGCCGTCATTTGGCTCCCGCAGGCCGCAACCGAGCTGATTGCCCTCGCTGTAAGTTATGCCCATCATACGCACTCCCAGGCCATAGAGAATCTCGAGCCGTTCCAGCTCATTCTCTATGGGTGTTGACGCCTCCAGCGTCAGCACCAGGGCCATGCGGCCCGTCTCGTGGGCGCGAATTAGGTCAGCGACACTGCGTCCAACCAGCAGGTAGTCCTGATGGTCGATGTCACATGTGCGCATGCCGATATCGTGGATTACCTCTATCCATTTCCAGCCGTACTTCGAGTTGATGATGGTCGTGCCGTCAAACATGTTGTCAAAAACCACATCGAGCCCGGAGTGCGCCAGTCCCTCATAGGCGAGGTGTCCTCGACCCACCTGGGAATATTCAACCAGCTCATCCGCCGACTCGGGGTAGACGTGAGGGTGATCATGGAGTGAGATCACGATGCTTTCGCGGATCAACCTCCGAGCCCGTTCCTCCTCCTCCGCTGTCACCTCAACAGCATACGGTTCCACCCGGTTGAGCTGCTCTGCAAACTCGAAGCCCCGGTAGTCAACATTTTTCTCGAGATAGTCGTAGGCCCGGTACCCGTCATACACGGTGTCCTTCAATGCTCCCAACCTCCTTCTTGATTAGTGCGTCTCACCGAACAGATCCGGGGCGACCGAGATACCGAGACCTGCGCCCGCCGGCAGGTTCGCGTGCACACCGGAAAAACACAGTCCTCGCCCCGGGTCGCCCGGTATGTCTGCGGGATTCAACACCTCGATGGGCCCGCTCAGACGGGCTGCGCTGGCCGCCAGCTGCACGTTGGCAGCAGCGCCGATGCTGGTCTCATAGGGGCTGGTGATGGTGCAGGGCACCCGGTGCAGATCGGCCAGGTGCAGGATCTGGGCGGCCGGGAACAGTCCCCCACACTTGACCAGCTTCACCACAAGGTAGTCCACGGCGCGGCTCTGCAACAGCTGCAGGGCCTCACGAACGCCCAGGTTAGACTCATCAGCCGCTATCGGCACGCCTCCTCTCTGCCGCAGTTCTCTGAGCCCCTTAACATCCCAGCCGGCGACGGGTTGCTCGAGGTACTGTATGTCGTGACGCGCCACCGCCCGGATCAACCTGTAAGCATGACTGATGGTCAGCCCCTGGTTGGCGTCCAGCCTCAGCGCCACGCCGGCGCCGACTGCTTCTCTCACGGCGGCCACCGCCTGCGCATCCCGTTCGATATCGGTGCCAACCTTCAGTTTGATTGCCGTGTGACCGCGCTCGGCATACTGCCGCGCCAGCTGGGCTGTAACCTCCGGTCTTTCGATGCCCACGGCTGCCGCGGTCTCGAGCTGCGTGCGAACTCTTCCTCCCAGCAGATCAGCAATTGGCCGTTTGGTGGCCTTGCCAATGAGGTCATGAAAGGCCATATCGACAGCAGCCTGGGAAGTGGTATTGTGGGGAAGCTGCCGGGTCACGTCCCGGTGAAATGCAGCGACGGAGAATGGATCACGGCCGACCACCAACGGGCGAAATCTCTCTTTTAGCACTGCAGCCACAGAGGCGGGTGTTTCGCCCGTGAACTCGGGCAGGCAGGAAGCCTCACCATATCCGCAAAGCCCCTCTGCTGTCCTGAGCCGGACGAAGACGTAGTCCCGTTTGCCGGCCCGGGCTCCGTAGGAAGTGGTGAGTCCCTGCACCGGCAGACTAATCCGCGTAACCGCCATTTCCGTGATCTTCATATCTGTTCTCCGTACCCGCCGATCTTGGGCGGAAGCGGATATGCCCGCTTGCTGTGAGTGAGGCCCGCTCCAACCAGGGCCTCCGCCACGCGCAGTGACGTGAGCATCGGGTTAATCACCGGCACTCCGACCGCCCGGGCGATCTCCGTCGCGTAGAACGACATGCTGCCACAACCCATGACGATGACGTCCGCATCATCCTCCTGCACACACTCTCTGGACACTTCGATGGCCCGTCTGAGCACGCGATCGTGGTCCCGTCTTATGACCTCAATCGGCACTCCGACCACCCGCACCGAGACCATCTTGCCGCTGACACCCACAGCCTGCGCCAGCTTCTTCAGGGGTCTGACGACGCTCTCGAGCGGCGTCACGATGGAGAAGCTGTGGCCCAGCATCGCGGCAATCAGCATTGACGTCTCTCCGGGCGCCACCACCGGAATGTGAACCAGCTCGCGCGCCGCATCAATGCCGGGATCGCCGAAACAACCGGTAACCACCGCGTCGAAGCCCTCTTCTTCTGCCCACTGGATCACTTCCAGCACTCCGGGAATGTACTCGTATTCATCCACCATGGATTCTATGGTGCTGGGTCCGCCCTCAGGTGGGCGGGCGATCACCTCAACCCCCGGACTCGCATGTTCCTGCAGGTACTCGGCCCGATCATTGGAACCCACCACTACTATCCTCAAGTCAACGACACCTCCTGTCCTGAGATTCCACATCGTGGACCTGACGGCCTCTATTGTCCCCTGCGCAGCTGCCGCCCGGGCCGAACATTATCGACAAACTCACCGGCCTGCAGCACCGGAGTGCCATTCACTACCACGTGCTGCATGCCCGTCGCGAGTGTCACCGGTTTGGTATAGTCCAGCTCGTACCTGTTGGGAAAATCGAATCTGTCGCGGTCAAACACAATGACATCAGCGCGTTTTCCCTCGACCAGCAGACCGAGGTCGCGCAGCCGGAAGGTCTGAGCGGGAAGAGAGGTGCACCGCCGGACGAGCTCCTCAAGGGCCACTCCTGATTTCAGCCCCATCTGAAGGAAGAAGGGGAATGTGCCTGGCCTAACCAGTTCATACCACGAAGTGGGATCGAGCGGGTCAACTAGCAGGAGGTCGGCGCCGGGCCCGACCAGCCGGTTCTGAATGCTCTCCGCTGGCGGGTGGGGACCATCTCCAGTCTTCCGGTGCCGGCCGTACCAGAAGGTCGCCTCGACATCATCATCGAGCATGATGTCAAACATCAGGTCGGTGGCATCAATGCCCATCTCCTCGGCAACCTCCGCCACACTCCGACCCTCCCAGTCTCGCCGGTTGGTGTTGACCAGGAAGACTTCGCTCTTGTCACGGCTCAGAAAGAAGTTCTGCTCGACAAACGCAGCCCGGCCGTCAGGGGTTTTCATAGCCTCCAGCACATCCTGTATATCTTGATCGAAGTATTCGAGGGACAGTGTCATGGTAAACTGCACCATGCGGTCACTTCGCACCAGATGACCGGTGCTGGCCGGTATGGTATCAATGGCCACTTCCAGCCCAGCCTCCCTCGCGTCGGCGATGAGGTTGTAGGACATCGGCAGGTGGGAAATCTGCACCCAACAACCCGCCCTGCGGCCAATTTCGAGTGCCTCCCGCACCGACTCGACCAGGCCGATGGGAGTACGCAGATGAGAGGCGTAGACGGCGTCATGTTCCGCGAGCACCGCGGCTACCTCTATCAGCTCCTCTGTCGGGGCAAAAGAACTCGGTATGTACGCCAGTCCGGTAGACATGCCCACGGCTCCCTGATCCAGTCCCTGGGCGACGAGGCTCTGCATCTCCTCAGTCTCGGCCGGGCTCTGCCCCCTCTTCTCAGCTCCATGCATGACACTCCAGCGCAACGTGCCATGCCCGAGCAGGGTGGCCTGGTTGATGGTGGTACCTCCGTTGGACCTGACCGCGTCCTGGTAGCCGGCGAAGTCATCCCACTGTACGCCGAGGTCCCTCTGGCTGGGACCGATGAGTCCGTTGCGGTACATGTACTCCCGCACGTTGTCAGCACCATAGGGAGTCACCGAGTGGCCACAGTTGCCATTGACCACGGTCGTGACACCCTGGTAGACATACTCCTTGAGTGTGGGATTGGTGAAGCAAATTAGCTCCACATGGGCGTGGGGATCGATGAATCCGGGTGCCACGACTTTTCCCTCTGCATCCAGATCCAGAGGCGCCGTTCCATCGAGTCTCGTGGCCAGGGCGGCTATGCGGTCTCCCCGGATGCCGACGTCCGCCCGAAAGCCCGGATTGCCGGTGCCGTCCACCACGAAACCATTGCGAATTATGATGTCATAGGCTGGACAGTTCACAGCACCTCACCCCCACCTTCAAGCCGGGATAGAAAGTCGCGCACCAACTCGATGAAGCGTTCATTGTCCTCATTCTGTGGTCCGTGACCGGCGTTTTCGAATGTGTGCAGCTCCGAATTGGCAATGCCCGTCTCCAGCTCTCGCGCCCGGTCAAGGCTGACTATCCAGTCGTCCCGCCCGTGCACTATCAGTGTCGGGACCTCAATCTCACCGAGACGCGACCGCAGGTCCCATCCCGGCAGATTCCTTCCGAAGGCCCAGTTGTGGGTCTGGTAATGGAAGTGAGTGTTCTCAGCCTGCCGCCGCACCTCTTCGGAAGTCACCTCGCGGCCGACAGTGTACAGTGGGAGGATGTCCATCCAACAGGCTTTCATCTCTGCGTTAGACCGACAGCGTCCCTCCATCAGCCGATGGAGCCTCTGCAGATCGATGTCGCGACCCGATTCCTCGGCGGCGCGCACCGTGGTGTCCGCCTTTGCCCTCACCGCCCCCGTACCCCTGAGTATGAGAGCCCGGATACTGTCGGGATACCGTAGCGCATATTCGATGCTCAGATAGCCGCCGTATGAACCGCCAGCCATCACCATCCTGCCAAGGCCCAGCTCCCGGCGCACGGCCTCGATGTCCGCAGTCCACTGCTCGTGCGTATATGGTGGAACATCCTCTGATTCGCCTGAGCCCCGCGCATCATACACCACCAGTCTATAGGTGTCTGTCAGAACCTCATAGGCCCTGAGCGGCGAGGCGTGCGAACCGACTCCGGGTGCACCGTGGTGAGCCAGAATGGAGAGCGGAGCCTCCTTCGGTCCCCTGTCCACCACCTTGAGAGAGCAACCATTGATGGTCATGAACTGTGTCGACATGTCTCATCTCACTCCTTTCAGTCTGCATTTCTTTGCCTTGGTTATCTCATCTGCGCAGCCGGGGGTTGGCGGCTTCGTTCAGGGCAAGTCCGATGAAATTCATGGACAATACGAACAGAAAGATCGCCAGGCTGGGAAACAGCGTGGTCCACCAGGCCCGGATGAAGCTGCCACTGAGGTAGGCGTGCTGCAGAATGCGCCCCCAGCTCCAGTGCATCGGGTCGCCGAGCCCGAGGAAGCTCAGGCCGGCTTCGGAAAGAACAGCCCGGGCCACAGTGAGCGCCATGTTGACCATGATCGGCGGAAGACAGTTGGGCAAGACATGCCGGGTGACTATGCTCCAGTTCACCGCACCCACGGCCCGTGCCGCCTCAATGTACGGCTGTTCTGAGACCGAAAGTGATTGACTACGGGTGATCTTGGCCAACTGCGGCCAGCTGATCAGACCGAGGATCAGAGCTATGTTCTGAATTCCCGGTCCGAGGATCGCCACCGCGAGAATGATCAGGGGCAGAACCGGCAAACTCAGAAACAGGTCGATCAGACCGATGATGAAAGCATCCACATTCCCCTTGAAGAAGCCAGCCATAAGGCCCAGCGGTATACCGATGCACGCGCTGAGCACCATTGCACTGAAACCGACAACCAGCGATATCCTTGTGCCCCAGATCACCTGCCCAAAGATGTCCAGCCCCAGATCATCGGTTCCAAAGAGATGAGCTCTGCTGGGGGGTACAGTTATGTCCGCGTAGTCACCAAAGCCTTTGGGGTATTCGGCGATCCACGGTGCCACGACGGCGAGCAGAACGATTCCAGTGATGATGATGAGGCCGACAATGCCCAGGGGATTGCGGAAAAACAGGTGAATGAGCTCCTGGACAGGTGTTCGGGGCTTCGCCCTACCGAAGTACTGGTCTGCATCAGCCTGAGTTGTCTCACCAGCTGGTACTGGTCCAAGTGTCTTCAATGCTGGCTGCCTCCTTTCAGTTGTACTTGATGCGGGGGTCGAGGTACCCGTAGGCCATGTCGGTGAAGATGCTCGCCACAACCACGGTCACCGCCAGAATCAGGAACGTACCCTGCAGAACCGGGTAGTCGTGCCCCGTGACCGCGGTGAATATCAGGCGCCCCACACCCGGCCATGCGAATATGGTCTCAGTGAGTATGGCTCCACCCACCATGAATCCCAGCTGCAGTCCGAGGATGGTGATGGTGGGGAGCAGCGCATTCTTGAGAGCGTGCTTGAAGATGACGATCTTGTTGGGTAGCCCCTTGGAGTGGGCAGTTGTGATGTAGTCTTCGCGCAGCACGTCTATCATGCTCGTTCGAACGAACAGCACGTAGTTGGCGAGGACAATGGTGGTGAGGGTAATCACCGGCAGCACCATGTGCCTGATCACGTCCACCACCAGCACCAATCCCTCCAGTCCGGGAGTGTGTGCACCACCGATGGGAAACAG
>JAWOBW010000123.1:0-4919 GCA_046484105.1 Bacillota bacterium | reverse complement strand
GGCAACACGTGCCGGCTTCATCCTGGCCACGGTCGGTTCCGCGGTCGGGTTGGGGAACGTGTGGCGGTTTCCGGCCATCGCGGTCAGAAGCGGAGGTGGAGCCTTCCTGCTGCTGTACCTGGCGGTGGTCCTGGTCGTCGGCATACCCCTCATGATGTCCGAACTGGCCCTGGGACGCCGAAGCCGAAGGGGTGTCGTCGGGGCCTTTCGCCAGATCCGTCCCGGCTCGGGCTGGTGGGCGGTAGGTGTCATCGCCTCCCTGGCCGTCTTCATGATAGCATCCTACTACTCAGTCATAGCGGGATGGACGCTGACATACACCCTGCTGAGCGCCAGCGGTTCCACCTCCGGGCTGGGGAGCGCTGGGCTGACTGAGCTGTTCGCTCACCTCACCCAGGACGTGCTGCTGCCCATATACGGCCAGGGGGCGCTATTGCTGATAGCCGTGACCATAGTGTTCTCCGGAGTCACGGCCGGGATAGAGCGGTGGGGAAGGATCCTGACCCCGGGAATCGTCCTGCTCCTTCTGCTCCTGTTGGGAAGAGTGTCTCTGTTGGATGGTGGGCCGACGGGAATGGCGTGGTTTCTGCGCCCCGACTTTTCCCGGATATCCCTGGGCGTCGCCCTGGAGGTCGTGGGACAGGTCTTCTTCAGCTTCAGCCTCGGCATGGGGGCGGTGTTGACCTACGGGAGCTATCTGGGCCGCAGCGATGATATACCCCTGAATTCTCTCATCATCAGCCTGGCAGACGTCGGGATTGCCGTTTTGGCCGGTGCGGTCGTTACTGCGGCTCTCTTCGCCTTCGGCATAGAGCCCGAGGCGGGATTCGGGCTTCTTTTCATTGCCCTGCCCGCCGTTTTCAACACTCTGCCCGCTGCCGCACTCTGGTCCACCGCCTTCTTCATGGCGCTGGCCTTTGCCGCATTGACTTCACTGATTTCCTTCCTGGAAGTGCTCTGTGCTCTGCTCATCGAGGAGACAGGGTGGCCCAGGTCTCGTGCCGCCGTGATTGTCGGAACCCTCTGCTTCATCGCCGGCATTCCCTCGGCCCTGTCGCAGAGCCTGCTGAAGGCAGTCAGGATTGCGGGCTGGGACGTCATGGGACTGGTCGACACGATCTCCTCCAACATCATGCTTCCCCTCTCCGGACTTCTGACCACGCTATTCGTCGCCTGGGTGTGGGGAGCACGCGCCGCGGGGGACGAGATTGCCCTGGGGTCCGAGGCATCTCGGGTTGTTCCTCTCTGGCGTTTCATCATCAGGTATGCGGCTCCGGTCGTGCTCACCTACATCCTCATTGTCGGCCTCGTTTCCTCAGTGGGTTGACACATCCATGTTTGTGAGAAATATTTATAAGAAATGAGTGTGAGGGGGGAACAGACCCGTGAACAAGGAAATGTTGATACGGGAGCTCGACCGGCTCATCTCAACCATCGGCAAGCACTTCACAAATGCCCGCAAGGGCTTCCGAGACCACGATGTGTCGGGTCCGCAATTCTTCCTTCTGCGCCACATTGCCATCGAGGGTCCTCGCAATGTCTCACAGGTGGCGGAGCAGTTCAACCTGAATCAGGCTACAGTCTCCAATATCGTTCATTTCCTCCACGACAAGGGGTTGATTCTCCGGAAGAGCAGCCCGGACGACAGAAGGATCACACTGCTGGAGGTCACCGAGGCCGGGCGGGCAATCGTGGAGGAGATAGAGACGGAGCGATTCGAGAAGTTCAAACAGATTCTCGAGCATCTTCCCCCGGAGGACCTGGCCGAGCTGGTCCGGATCTTCTCAAGACTCAAGACTATCCTCGAATACTAGCGGAGCTAACGGAGAGTGGAGGTTGATGGCGCATGTCACTGGGTAGGGCTTCTCTTCACAGGCGCCTGAATCTCACTGAGGGTCCCATTCTGCCTGCCCTTCTGACCCTGGCCTGGCCGGTGGTCCTGAGCGAGCTGCTTCAGACAGCCTACAACCTGGCGGACACTTACTGGGTGGGCAGGCTGGGGGCAGGGGCGGTTGCGTCCATATCGGTGAGCTTCCCCATCGTGCTTCTGTTCATATCCATTGCGGGAGGACTCACCGTGGCCGGTACGGGGCCCTGGTGGCCCAGAACGTCGGCGCCGGCAGAGAGGACGATGCCAACTTCGTGGCCGCGCAGATCCTCGTCTTCGTGGGCTTCACCGCCATCATTCTCGCCTTCCTGGGGTTTCACCTGGCGGAGGTGATTCTGATCGTCCTCGGTCCCGACCCGGAGATCTTCCCCGACGCCTCAGCTTACCTTAAGACCTGGTTTCTGGGCACGCCCTTTGTGTTCAGCTTCTTCATCTTCCAGGCCCTCGTGCGGGGCTCAGGCGATACCATCAATCCGATGAAGCTGATGGTTGCCTCCACTCTCCTCAACATCATCCTCGATCCCTTCTTCATCTTCGGGTGGAGCGTTTTCCCCGAGATGGGTGTGCAGGGAGCGGCGGTGGCGACAGTGATTTCCAGGGGACTGGCGGCATTGATCGGAGTCGGCGTGCTGTTCAGGGGCAACCTGGGACTCCGGGTCAGAGTGCGGGATCTCCGCCCGGATCCTGCCACAATACGAAAGGTGGTGACCATAGGCGCTCCCGCGGCGGCGGAGCAGTCCATGCGGGCGGCTGGCATGATGGTCATGACCGCCACGGTTGCCGTCTTCGGCACAGCAGCGCTGGCAGCCTACGGCATCGGGAATCGGATCTCATCGGTGGTCTTCATGCCGAGCATGGGCTTTGCCCAGGCGACCACGGCCATGGTGGGACAGAACCTCGGAGCCCGCAGGGAGGACCGGGCCGAGAAGACGGCCTGGCTGAGCGCCGGGCTGATGTTCGCAGTCATGACTGGCATGAGATTGGTGACGTTCCTCGGAGCTGATGTGGCCGCCGGGGTGTTCCTGACCGACAGGGACGTGGTTGCCCTCAATCACAGTGTCAACTACATCAGGACGCTCTGCTTCTCCTTTGGGTTCATGGGAGTGATGGCAGTCCTCAACGGCGCCTTCCGGGGCGCGGGGAAGACATCGACTGCCATGGTCTTTTCGGTCATCGCGCTTCTCCTGTTGCGTGTTCCGCTGGCATACACCCTATCTCATCACACCATTCTGGGCCCCCGCGGCCTGTGGTGGGGGGCATTTCTGGCCAACGTGATCGGTGCCTGCCTGGTCGCACTCTGGTTCCGCAGAGGAACCTGGAAGCAGCGACTCGTCGGGGGGGAGGAGGTCACTTCACCGGTGCAGAAATTGGACGGGACGGTCCAGACGGTCACCGATCCCTGATCACGGTGACCTCTCTTGGGAAGAGGTGTAGTGATGTCAATGAAGGATACTCCGCTGTATTACCACGCGGTTCTCGAGAGAATACCCCCGAGAAGCACACCCGCCTTCGAGGATGAGGGCATGCAGGAACGGGTGTGGGGCAGGCGCTGGGGTGTGTACAATGACGTGGGCAGGTTGCGGGTCGTGTTGCTGCACAGACCGGGCCGTGAGCTGGAGGTGATGACCGAGGACAAGTATGATCCCACGATAGAGGCCCTCATCGATGACCGCGAACAGTGGTATTTCCGCTCGGACAGGGCCCCGGACATAAGCAGCATGCAGCGAGAGCACGACGGCCTCGCCTCGGCACTGAGGGACCACGGTGTTGTGGTTGAGTATGTCGATTGTTCGCCGCGAAATCCCAACGCCATGTTCACCAGAGACACAGCCATAGCGGTCAAGGGAGGAATCGTCATCGGCCGATTGGGGCCGGTGGGAGCAGACTATGGTACGGGCAGACGGGGTGAGGAGGCGTACGTTGCGCGCAAGATTGCCCAGCTGGGAATGCCCATCCTCAGGGCAATCCACGGTGAGGGGTTGATGGAGGGCGGAAGTTTTTGCTTCCTCGATGAACACCACGCCGCCGTCGGCACCGGTTTCCGGCAGAATCCCGCCGGAGTGGACCAGCTGAGAAACGTGCTGAAGCACCAGGACGTGGAGCTGATCGAGGTTCCCCTCGTCGGTCACAGCCTGCACATTGATGGGGCGATAGTCATGATCGACTACCACGCGGCGCTGGTGAATGTGACCAGGTTGCCCTACTGGTTTCTCAACACCCTCGCTGACCTGGGCATTGAGCCGATCAACGTCGACTCGAGGGACCCCGCCACTGCACTCAATTGTATTGCCCTGGCGCCGGGCAAGCTTCTCATGACCGAGACTGCCCGATGGACCGCCGACAACCTGGATCGCATGGGATTCGAATGCATCCAGATTCCGTACGATGAATGCCACAAACACGGTGGCAGCATACACTGTTCGACGCTTCCTCTGGTTCGCGACCGCTAGCAGCGAGTGGTAGCCTCTCATCAATATGAAATGAATGGTGGTGATGGAAGAATTATTTAGGACGTTTACCTGTTTTTATGCTGTCTCTCTCTATATACTGTTGTTATTAATGGAGTTTGCGAAGAGGAGCTCGCATAAGGAGGGAGACAGTATGAAATCAGACAGTCTAGGGGATGCTCTGTCGAGAGCCAGAGGAGCCCGAAAGGTAGTTGCCCTGTTGATGTCGCTGGTGCTGCTGGTGGTCTCTTCCGGAATAGCCCACGCCTCAATTGTTGAGCACCTAGTCAGGTCAGGGGAGAGCCTGTGGGTGCTGTCTGTGTGGCATCGCACGAGTGTACCGGCAATACAGCGACTCAATACCCTGCCCGGCACCACCATATATCCCGGCCAGACGCTGCAGATTCCTGCTGACAGCAGGGTTCACGTTGTCAGCCGGGGAGAGACTCTGGGTGAAATCGCCCTTTGGTACCGGGCGGAGGTTCAGGTCATCAGGACTGCCAATGCCGTCTCTGACATCATCTACCCCGGCCAGAAGCTGCTCATACCGGATGCGCAGTCTGGTCAGGCTGCTGTGACTGCCT
>JAWOBW010000112.1:0-9472 GCA_046484105.1 Bacillota bacterium | reverse complement strand
CTTCCTGGCGATGGAGGTGAGGGTCTCACCCCTGCGCACGGCGTAGAGGATGCCCCCGGGACAGCTGACCTGCCTGGACGAGGGATTCCCCGCCGGTATGCACAGCTGCTCACCGGGATAGATGAGGTCCGGGTCGGGGATCCAACGGTTGGCTGCAATCAGGCTCGAGGTGGAGATGTTGCGGCGCCGGGCGATGGAGAACATGGAATCACCGGACCGAACGGTGTACAGCTCACCCTCAGGACAGAGTTCACTGGCTATATCGGGAATGCAGAGGATCTGGCCGACCTCCAGCCGATCCGGATCGATGTGTGGATTGGATCGCCTGAGCTCGACGACGCGGGTGTCGAATCTGTCCGCGACGGACTCCAGAGTCTCACCTCTCCGCGCTGCGTAGAGGATGCCTCCAGGACATACTACCATGATTTGCGACCTCCTCTTCTGGTTCTCGGAGATGCCGGGGTTGTCCGTTGGTTTCACCTCGATCGAACTGCGTCCGGGCCGGCCCATGAGCCGGTGTGATCCCGGACGCTGGTTTCGCACGGGTGAACCCCGGATGTACCCAGGTACTCCACATTATGTTATGCGCGCGGTGAGGGTCTGTGTGCGGCGGTCTGGACTCCGCGATCGGTGCATTCGGCCGGTGCGGGATCTACATGCCGACCCCAGCTGGGGTGGGAGTGAACATAAGCTGACGACATAATACTCGCCAGGGCGGGGTCGCCCAGGAGGGCATGGTCCTGCGCGAGTCCGTGATCCGTCGTGTCTCGCCGGGGGTGGCAGCCCGGACGGATCGCGGGGAGGAGTGAAGCTGTCGCGAGGTGAATGTAGGTGTTGAGGAGGGGGGGATTGTGCGTGCCGACCATATTCTTTCACGGACCAGATATGGACAGGGATAAGAAGAGAGAGATGGTGCAATCATTCACCGAGACGGCCAGTCGCCTGACTGGAATTCCCGAATCGGCCTTTGTCGTGTACCTTCAGCCCAGCAACGGTGAGAACGTGGGGGTGGGTGGGAAGCTGCTGATCGACCGGAAGTGAGCCCGGCTCTCCGGGACAGGCGCCCTGAGTTCTACCGGCGCCCGGGGATCGCCCTGCCAACAGTGGGGGAGCCGTCTCCAGACGGAGCGGCTCCCGCACTGTGATGCAGTGTCCTCAGGTCTCACCCTCGGCGTCGCCCTCCGCCTGCGCAGCCAGGTATCTCAACACCTGGGGGTCGATGACTCCCGGGCCCGGCATGCGTTCCTCGAAATTCTCCCGCGCCACCCACTGATCCAGGGCGAGCTGGGCATCCCGGTCGAAGTGATCCTGATCCGGGTCCACTCCGAAGCCCAGCGCGGCCAGATGATTGAGGACCTGGCGTGCCAGGTCTCCCTCAATTGCCAGGAGAGAGTCGGGATCGGGTCGCTGAAAATAGAGATAGAACATATCCAGGAGACGGCCCAGTTCCTCGATCGGCTCGGTGCTGTCGTCGACGCGGAGGTCGATGTATCGATCGAGCTGCCCGCCATAGCTGCCGCCCTCGCGTACCACCAGTAGGCCCGCCGATTGCTGCCCGCGCCGGTCGCCCCCGGCATCCTGCCCTGCTCTCAGCGCGGACACCAGGCGGTCTGCCAGGGGGCCGGAGGAGCTCTCAAAGTCTCGGGCCATGTTCCCGACAACCTGAGGGCCGGCCAGGATGTTGCCCTGGCAGCTGTATCCCTCGCCGGCTCTGTGCCCGGCCCAGTCGAGGCATTCGTCTCCGGTGAAGGCAGCGGCGCGACCGCGGCCATCCACGGCTGCCACCTGGCGGTGCTGTGCGCTGTGATCTCGGGAAGTGAGAAGGGTGACTGCCTCCGCGGCCGGGGTGCCGCCCGCCATCAATTCGAGTCCTTCCGGGCCGTAGCTCATGTTTGCCATCGCCTGTGTCGCCACCGCTCCGACTCCCGCCCGGGCCCACGATACCACCGCCGCGGCGGCGAGGAACTTGGACTGCACTGCCACTCCCCATTCTTCCGCCCCCGGGTCATGTGCCACAATTGAGAAGGTCGAGGTCCGCGCTTCCGTCCGCATGTACATACCTCCCGAAACTGACACTTTTGATCGCCCCCGGGCGATCTTCTACGTACTTTGCCGTCCCACCGCCGCATTCCTTCCCGTTCCTCGGCGGGTGGGCAACGTGAGTGAACCACGGCCACGTCAAAGTATAAGTGCGTTACACCGAGCATACGGGAGTAATCAGCACCGATATGGAAGATGTGACGCTCTGTGAGTGGCCCAGAGCTTGGCACAGCTGCACATACAGCGTATTTGGGCACACGGGTCCCATGGTAGCCAGGAGAGAGTTTGATTTCTGCTGTTTACAGCCCCACCAGGCTCAGGGCACGGCCTGGATTCCAGGCTGAACCTCTCTCTTCTAGTTTCTGTCAGTCTCAGGCCCCCGCGGAAGATCTCCGGCAGCGCTGTAGGGGGATGTTTCAGGGATATAGCAGTACATGGATGAACTGGCATCCGTCGCTGAACTGGGCAGCAGTTTGCCCCTCGTGGTACCCTGAGAGTGGTCACCGGTCTCACCCTTGGAGACGGTGGCTTCGTCTCTTCACCGCGTCCCGCACCGAAAGAGGCGGGGTAGTGCGGTGATCTCAATCCCGGGGCCCGGCCCCGGAATGAGGTGCAGCACAACCGCAGAACGCTACGAGGGGAGAGGAGCGAGCATCGCCATGAGAGTGTACAGAGCGGTGTGCGTGGCCGTCCTGGTCACAGCGATCATCCCGGCAGAGGCTCACGCCTATCTCGACCCGGGGACCGGAAGTCAGCTCTTCCAGGTGCTCCTGGCTCTGTTTGTCGGGGCGGCTTTCACCGTGAAGGTGTACTGGAAACGCATAATCGACTACTTCCGTACTCTAACGGGGGGCAGTGATGAGTAGGCATCCTGCCTCCTTTCGCGATCCCAGCGGCTTTCTGTTTGAGAGAGAAGGGGTCCTGTACCGGCAGGTCAACCGCAATTACCGGCATCACTACCGGCGGCTGATGGACTCGGGAATGTATGATGAACTGGTGCAGCAGGGACTCCTGGTCGCGCACCGGGAGGCCGATATCGAGCCCGAGGATCGGTCCCGGGCCCACGCCGTGCTGCGTCCTGATCGGGTGCCCTTCATCTCGTATCCCTACGAGTGGAGCTTCGACGCCCTGAGGGATGCAGCCCTGCTCACCCTGAGGATCCAGGAGCGGGCCCTTGAGCACGACATGATTCTCAAGGATGCGAGTGCCTTCAACGTGCAGTTCGAGGGGGCACGCCCGGTGTTCATCGACACCCTATCCTTCGAGATCTACGAAGAGGGGCGCCCCTGGCCCGCGTACCGCCAGTTTTGCCAGCACTTCCTTGCACCCCTTGCCCTCATGGCCCGGGTCGACGTCGGCCTGGGCCGGCTGCTGCTGGCACACATCGATGGAATACCCTTATCGGTGGCCAGCCGGACCCTTCCCCTGCGCAGCTGGCTGTCCCTTTCCACCCTCCTGCACATTCATCTTCACGCGGCCGGTCAGAGCAGGCTGGTCTCCTCGAGCGGTGCCTCCGAGAGGACGGTCTCGAGGCGGTCGTTGCAGGGGCTTGTGGACAGCCTGGCGTCCGCGGTGCGCAGGATGAGGTGGAAGCCTCAGGGCGAATGGCGCGACTACTACGACGGGGGTTCGTACACCTCCGAGGCCTTCACCGGCAAGAAGCGGCTGGTGGGTGAGTACCTGCGGTCGATCGATCCCGAGACGGTGTGGGATCTCGGCTCCAATGTCGGGGTGTTCAGCCGCATGGCTGCAGAGGATGGGGCCAGGGTGATATCCGTGGATGCCGACCCAGCCTGCGTTCAGCTCAACTACCGTGAGAATGCGGACCAGGGATGCGACGTCCTGCCTCTATGGGTGGACCTCTGCAATCCCAGCCCCGATGTGGGGTGGGCGAACCGGGAGCGCGATTCCCTGGCTTCCCGGGGTCCCGCTGATGCGGTCATGGCCCTGGCTCTCGTTCACCACCTGGCCATCGGCAGCAACGTACCTCTGCCGGAGATCGCCGAGTACTTCGCCCTCCTCGGTCGGGACCTGATCGTGGAGTTTGTTCCCAAGGAGGACCCGCGGGTCCGCACCATGCTGGGCTCGAGGGAGGACATCTTCTCCGAATACCACCGCGGGGGTTTCGAGGAGGCCTTTCGTCATCACTTCGAGGTGCAGAGGTCCGAGGGCATACCCGATTCTGAGCGCATCCTTTATCTTATGCGCGGGAGGCACCGAACGTGACGAGATATTATCACCCTATCCTGCTTCCCCTGTACGCGGTTCTCTTCCTGTACTCACACAACGTGGGGCAGGTCAGCTTCCGCTTCGTGGTCACGCCCCTGATCGTCGTCGGGGTCCTGGCCGTGGTGTCCTACATGCTGGTTCTCCGGCTGGTATCCGATGCCGAGCGTGCGGCCCCGGTGACCAGCCTGTTCTGGGTCCTGTTCTTCTCCTTCGGACGGGTACACACCGCGGTCACGGGTACCAGGGTGGCCATGCCGGAGGCCGGACGGTACTACCCACTGTTGATCCTGTGGGCTGTTGTTTTCGTACTGATCACGAGGTCGGTTCTGACCACCTCAAGAGACCTCAGGATAGCGGGTCGATTCCTCAACATTGTCGCGGCCCTGCTGCTGGTGATCACCGTCGGCACGACGTCCGTGAGCATTGTGCAGGGTGAGATGCATCTCCGTCGCCATGGGTCGCTGGCCGTGGGACCCGGGCACGTGGACCTGGTACCGCCCGATGAACCACCCGACATCTACTACCTGGTACTCGATGGTTACCCCTCAGGGGATACCCTTGAAGAGATATACGGCTATGATAACTCCGCCTTCATCGAGTCCCTGAGGAGAATGGGATTCTACGTCGCCGACGAGAGTCGGAGCAACTACCCGCTGACCATGCTGTCGCTGCCGTCGTCACTGAACATGCGCTACCTGGACGAACTGCAGGAGGTCCCCGGTGAGGGCTCCAGGTGCCTCACCGTGCCCAGGCATCTCGTGCAGGACAACGTCGTGGCAGCCTCCCTGCGCACCGCTGGATACAGCTTCGCCCATTTCAATTCCGGGTGGGGCCCGACGATCCATAACTCCCAGGCCGACGTGAACTACCTGTGCGGCCGCCTGGGCGATGAATTCACCGATGCTCTGGTCAACCTGACCCCCCTCGGGCCCGTAATGGGGGGTGTGGGTGCAAGGAACCGTGTCGTCTGCGTATTCTCGCGGATTTCCGGGGTAAGGGAGGAGATCCCGGGGCCCAGGTTTGTCTTCGCCCACATCCTGCCGCCCCACCCACCGTACCTGTTCGACCGACACGGAGAACCGCTTCTCCGCGGTGAACTGGAGATGACCGGCGACGTGTGGAAGAACCGGGATGCATACCTCGAACAGCTGCGCTTCGTCAACGAGCGCGTGACCGCGATGATCGGGGAGATCCTGGAGAACGCAGACGGTGCGGCCCCTGTCATCATCGTGCAGTCGGATCACGGCACTGCATCCCTCGGCGAGCGGCGCGAGGGAGGATGGATGGACCCTGATGCTGACTTCATGCGTGAGCGCACCAGCATCCTCAACGCTTACCATGTTTCCGAGGAGGTTGAAAAACACCTTCACCCGTCGATTACCCCGGTCAACAGCTTCCGCATCCTGTTCAGGGAGAAATTCTCAGCGGACCTTCAGCCCCTGCCTGACACCGTCTACTTCTGCTGCTACTGGCGTCCCTACAGATTCACTGACGTGACTGATCTCCTGCGCTGAGGGCCGCAGGGCGCCTCTTCGGCGGTGGAATTTCGGGTTGTTTCGAGGATATTTGTGCTGTCGTTACGGGCAGGGTATCTACCGAGTAAATTAACAATGTGCGGGAGGAATGACATATGAGTTACCTGGTACCAGGAAGACCTTTCCGGGGGATGAACCGGTTTCCCGGGGATTTCGACGCTGCTGGTGATTGGGACGTTGCTATGGGTCCGCCGTTGGCGGACCTCGAGGATAGGGGCGACCACTACCAGCTGGTTGCCGAGGTTCCGGGGGTCAACAAGGATGATCTCAGCATCCACGTGACAGAGACGTCCGTCAGCCTGGAGGCCGTGCAGGAACACCGCGAGGAGATGCAGGAAGGCAACTACATCAGGAGAGAGCGGCATCGGGGGAGCTTCCATCGCACGTTCTCCCTGCCCTCGCCCATCTCGCCCGAGGAGGCACGGGCCAGGTTCCAGAACGGCGTCCTGACCGTGGAGCTGCCGAAGGAAGGACGTTCTCGAGGTAGAAATCTTCACATTGACGGATAGTGAAACGCAGGAGTATGCCGTACACCCGGGGCGGAATGCGGCGCGACCCCCGGTGGGACGGAGGGTTCACTTCTGCGGGTTGGGGCACCCGCAGCAGACGGTCCTTCCGCCCCGGATGTACAACGATAGACTGGATCAGTCTCACCCGGGGGTGATAGTGTGCTCTCTCTCAAGGCTGTACTGGTTCTGGTGGGTGCGTTCAACGCATTGGATTACTTCCTGACCCTCCGGGCCCTCAACCTGGGGTTCGAAGAGGCAAACCCGATCGTTGCTGCCATCATCGGCACGCCGTTCTTTCCCGTGGTGAAGCTGGTTGCCGTTCCCCTGTGCCTGTGGCTGATGTGGCTTCTGCGCAGGAGAACCCGGCCCGGGGTTCTGCGCCTGGTATGGGTGGCATTCTCGGTCTATGTGCTGCTCATGTTGTACCACGGCCTGCTGGTGGTGATGACGATCTGATCCCGCCGCTCGGCTGGTTCCCGGCGGTAGGGGAGCGACCTGTGAGGCTTGAGGCCGCGGAGGCCGCGGGCTGTTCCCCTGACGGGTGTGATCGTTCAGGCCGACCCTGAGGTCCGCTGTGTTGATCCCGCACTATCCGGACCCCCAGGGGTCACGCGGGGTCTCCAGGTGCCGCCGCAGGCTCCCCGGCAGACATTGATGGTTCTCAGCCCGTCTCCCCGGTCAGACTCGATGAGAATCAACTGAATGAGGATGTGAGTGGGACTACGAGGCACCGATTTCTCTGGTCGGATTTCTGATCCCGGCAGGTGGACAAGCACGGTTCACAGAAGACACTTTTGAAGGCGGTCGCGGTCACCCGGACCCTGCTCGGTGAGCCCGGGTGCCTGCGGACGGTAACCCGTCGGCGGAGGGAGGTGACGGCCCTTGATTTCACCCTTTGACTATCCTCAGAAGGAGAAGCAGGTGGTCCTGGCGTCCGAAGACGATGAGCTTAAGAGTGCCCTGGACGCAATGGCCATCGAGGAAGACGCGGAGGTCAGGTTGATACGTCCGGAGACTCCGGACATAGTGGTCTTTTCAGGATGCGTAAGGGTTGTTGATCGGCGGCATCTCGGGGACGGGGCGTGGTCGATGTTCTGCGATTATATCGACGAGGTGAACGACCCTGGCCAGGACCCCGTCATCATGGATGATGATGGGGAGGTCTTGCTCGACGAACCGCTGTACGATGAGGTCCCGTTGGTTGTCACCGATTTGGATTCGGAGTCCGGGAGATTCCCTGTACCCCGGCACATGAGGGGCAGGGTTCACCGCATAGACGGCAGGGCCGTGGAGCTGATAGTGCAGCTGGTAAGGAAGATCCTGCGCGAGAGTGATGCCGTGGCCGGCCACGTTCGTGCTGAGGGCTGAGGAACAGGAGGGCTCCCCCGGAAGGGCGGACCCTGGTGGTAGAGGGGAGGCAGGGATGTCCGATCTGTGTATGAGGAACGGGCGCCTGGTGACGGAGGCAGGACTACTGTCGGCCCACCTTTACGTGCGTAACGGTCGGATTGCGGCCATCAGCTCGGAGCCCGGTATGGCCTCCGGGGAGGTCGTGGATGCTGGTGGAGGGTTGGTGTTCCCCGGTGCCATCGACGCCCATGTGCACTTCAATGATCCCGGTCGGACAGAGGCCGAGGACTTCTTCACCGGTTTCTCTGCCGCTGCAGCCGGGGGAGTCACCACCGTTTTGGAGATGCCCCAGACCGTTCCGGTGGTCGCCGACGAATCTTCCTTTTCCAGCAAGAAGGCCGGTATCGGACGCAGGTCCGTCGTTGACTACGGCCTGTACCTGGTGCTGACGCCGGACAATATCCCGCGGGTCGAGGAGATGTGCTCGCTGAAGCCCATGGGCTTCAAGTGCTTCCTCTCCCACTCTGACGACATCGGCATGCTCGACGACGGCATGCTCTACGAAGGAATGCTGGGAATCCAACGGGCCGGTTCGCGCCTGGTGGTCCACGCAGAGACCGGTTCTCTCATCGACGTGCTCACGGCGCGGCTGAGATCGGAGGGCCGCGGGGATCCCCTCGCCCATGCGGAGAGCAGGCCTCCCTTCGTGGAGGTTAACGCCGTGGCCAGGACTGTGTCCCTGGCCGAGGAGACGGGGGCGTCCGTTCATATAGCCCACTGCAGCACCCCGGGAGGTGTAGGTATCGTGAGCCGGGCCCGGGCAGCCGGTGTGCCGGTGACGGTGGAGACGACGCCCCACTACCTGGCTCTCACCTCCGAAACCCTCCGCGACCGGGGCCCCTACGCCAAGTGCAATCCTCCCCTCAGAACGAGGGACGAGGTGGAAGCCCTCTGGTCCCGGGTAGCTGCCGGGGAGGTAGACATCGTGGCTTCGGATCACGCTCCCTATACCTTCGCTGACAAGGATGCCGGCCTCGACAGTATATGGTCTGCTCCTGCCGGAGTGACGTCCATTCAGACCATGGTGCCCGTGGTGCTTAGTGAGGGACGCAGGCGGGGCCTGGGCTGGACGCGTCTTGCTGAGTTGGTGGCTGCTCAGCCTGCGAGGGTCTTTGGGCTCTACCCGGCGAAAGGGACTCTCAGGGTTGTATCTGACGCTGACATGTTCATATTTGAACCGGATGCGGGCTGGACCGTTGAGTGCGGGGGACTGATGTACAGGCAGCCCTGGACACCCTTTGAGGGCATGAAGGTGCAGGGTAGGATCAGGCGGACGCTGGTTCGGGGGCGGACAGTATACCTCGATTCCGGGGAGGGGGGAGAGATCACCGTGTCTCCGGGATACGGCCGCTTCGTCTTCCCTGGGTTCTCAGTGGATGATCGGGACGGCTGACCACGGCGCGATCATGCCGGTGCAGAGGCGGAGTGGCGGGGCCCTTCTCACAGGATGCTGCCCAGCACCCACAGGGCGGTCATACCCACCACCACGGTGTACAGGAAGCTTCCCGTGCGCCAGGCCACTAGTGCCGCGATGACCCCGGCCACGAGGCGCTCATTTCCTGCTGATATATCCAGGACATCGTCACGATACAGGAGGGCGGGAAGGACCAGGGCGGAGAGGGCCGATGCCGGTACGAACTCCAGGGCCTTCCGCAGGAGCGGAGGAATCTTCACTCTGCCGAACAGCTGGATGAAGGATAGGCGCAGGGCCAGGGTTCCGGCGGCCACTGCCAGGGTAATAATCAGAAG
>JAWOBW010000084.1:0-3837 GCA_046484105.1 Bacillota bacterium | reverse complement strand
CCCGAATCCCCGCCAGGACCAGATGAAGGGCGGGGTCGGGTCCCGGCAGCGGCGTCAGGGTGGGCGCGATCAACAGACTGCAAAGCAGTGCCAGGAATGCGGCGACCGGAGTCGGGCAGTAGGGTCTTCTGAACAGGGGAAACAGAAAGAAGAACCCGCTCATGCGCAGAAACACCAGCAGCAGGGTCACCCCCGAATCCCCTCCCCACATAAGTTCGAAACTCACCCCGCGCACCCCCTCAGCGGATGAACCCGGCCAAACCTCCCAGCATCTCCGAGGCGAAACCGCTCATCACATTGATCATCCACGGCCCGAAGAGCATGGCGGCGACGAATATTGCCACGATCTTGGGCACGAAACTCATGG
The DNA here is from genome assembly GCA_046484105.1 of Bacillota bacterium. Lineage (GTDB taxonomy): Bacteria > Bacillota > Sulfobacillia > SLMV01 > SLMV01 > PWUC01. Next base: position 3,470 of record JAWOBW010000084.1, on the reverse strand, counting down.
TCTGCTCGTTGATCTGGGTCGTCGCCTGTAGCACACTGACGGCAAGCCCGGTGATCAGCCCGATTCCCAGCATCGGTCCCGCGACCATGAGCACCGTCACGAGCGACCGGCGCGCCAGCGACACGATCAGTTCCTGCGGCATCTGCATCACCCTCCCGTCAGACCCTCAAGCAAGGACTTCATGACCAGGTGCCAGCCGTCCACCATGACGAAAAGAAGAACCTTGAAAGGTAGAGATATCATCATCGGGGGAAGCATCAGCATTCCCATGGACATCAGCGTGCTCGCGACCACCATGTCGATGACGATGAAGGGCAGAAAGATAATGAATCCCATTTGGAAGGCAGTCTTCAGCTCGCTGATGGCGAAGGCCGGAACCAGAGTATAGAGGCTGACATCCTCCGGCGATTCCGGCAGCTCCTCCCCCGCGAAACTGAGAAACAGCTCCAGGTCCCGCTCCCTCGTGTACTGCATCATGAAGTCCCGGATGGGCACTGATGCCCGTTCGTAGGCGACCTCCATGACAATCTGGCCCTCCTGCAGGGGCACCCAGACATCCTGATACACCTGCGTCCAGACCGGCGACATCACGAATACTGTGATGAATAGGGCCAACCCCACCAGCACCTGGTTGGGCGGCATCTGCTGCGTCGCCAGTGCGTTGCGGACGAAGGACAGCACGATGACCACCCGGGTGAAGGAAGTCACCATCAGCAGAATCGCCGGGGCCACCGCCAGCACGGTGAGAATCAACAGTAGTCTCATCCCCGTGCCCAGGGTTCCCAGCTCATCCCCGTCGGTTTCCACATCTATGGTGGGCAGCGCCCCGGCCGGCGAAGCCATGAAGATGATGAAAAGTGTGATCAGCAGAACACCGGCGACGCTCCCACAGCGTCGATGAAACAGTACCCGCACTCGTCTCGCCTCTCCCACGACCCCATGTCAGTCTCCCTCGCCCGTGAACCTGTTCAGTACCGTGAGCCATCCGCCACCCTCGCGGGGCCGCTCCCGCGCCAGGATCTGGGAAACCTCGTCGTCCATCTCGGCCACTCTCACAATGGCCGCCTCGGAGACTCCCAACACCACGTACCTCCGGCCGATGCGGACCAGCACCAGCTGCGCTCTTCTGCCCACGGAGACCGCCTCCAACACCTCCAGATTCCCCGAGCCCGTCCTCGCCCCCATGAAGTTGCGCAGCAGCCGGAGACTCAGGCAGGCCAGGGCGACGACGGTCACGCTGGCCAGGATTACCTGCATCGCGGATCCCACGAACTCTCTCCCTCCGCCCCGCTGTCAACCCAGTTTCTTCAGGCGATCCTCCAGGCTGACGATCTCCGTTATGCGCACCGCGAAGTCCTCGTCCACCACCACCACCTCGCCCCGGGCCACCAGCTTGCCGTTGACCAGGATGTCCACCGGATCACCGGCCTGCTTCTCCAGCTCCAGCACCGCGCCGGTGCCCAGCTGCAGTATGTCGCGAATCTGGCAGACAGTCCGGCCCAGCTCGACGCTCACCTGCAGGGGCACATCCAACAGCATGTCTATCCGGTTGTCGGCCGGGGCCGCCCCGGATCTCGGGGTGAGGGCGCCGAATTCGGCCCGATCCACCCTGGTCTGGCGCGACTGGCCCACTGCCGATGGTCCCGGGACCTCTTCCTCGACCTCGGGCTGTGACCGCCGCTCGGGACCATCATCCTCGGCTTCTCCCGCCGCCGCCAGGTCGCCGGCCAGTTCGGCGGACACCAGCAGGTTCACGGACCACTCGCCCGGGTCGGAGTCAAAAAACAGCGTGAGACGGGACACATCGCCGGATTCGGGCAGGTCCCGGATGTGGTCCGAATCCGCCGGGCCCGGTCGAATGTCCACCACTCCGCCGCCCCCCGCCGCCAGCTGGGAGGCCATGGACTCGGCGAATCTGCCAATCAGGGCCTCCAGGGCCTCCCCCGCATCCTCCGACCCAAGCATCTCCTCGATGACCCGAAGGGAATCCCCGTCCACGTAGTAGTGGGCGCGGGACCGGGTGCCCCCCGTCACCTCCAGCTGCCCGCACACGGCGACCTCCGCCTCGCCGACGGAGGCGACATCTGCAGTCTCCCCCTCCCAGCGCAGGAAGCTGGCGGGGAGTTCACATCGCCTCAGGGCGATCTCGGCCGCCCGGGCAGCCAGCTCGCCCAGGTCCCAGTCCACTTCCTCTCGCTCCTCTTCTCCCTGACCCAGTCCCTGGAGCAGGGCATCTATTTCCTCCTGGGTCAGAATCTCCTTGGACATTGAACTACTCCTCCCCGGACTCTGATGTGATCTGTACGGCCAGGCGACTGCCCAGCCGCCCCACCCGGCCGGAAAACACCGGCACCTCGCCCACCTGAACGTCGACCGGCTGGTCAATCTTCCCGTCCAGTCGGATTATGTCCCCCTCCGTCAGTTCCAGAAGATCTCGCACCGATACCTGCGTGCCCCCCAGATACGCCACCACCGGCAGACTCACCGAGGGCAGATGCCCCTCGAGTGCGGTTCGGTCGGTGCCGTCTTCCTCCCCGGCACTCCGGTTGCGCAGGCTGCGCCCCATCCAGTGCTGCACCGACAGCTCCGGCAGCACCGGCTCGAGCATTATGCAGGGCCAGCCGATGTTGATCCTGCCCTGGTGATCGCCCATCTCGACCAGGAATCCCCCGGTCATCATCATCTCGTTCGGTGGCGCAAACTGGCTGAAGAAGGGACTCGTTTCAATCGAAGCCAGGCTTCCCTCCAGCTCACAGACCCCCCTCCAGGCCTCCTCCACCGCGGCCATGATCCTCTCGAACACGGTCTGTATGACCGCCGTCTCAATGTCGGTCAGCGGCCGCTGCACCGAACCCGTCTCCTGCGGGCTGCCCAGGAGGCGTTCCAACAGCGGGTAGGAGATGCTGGGACACACCTCGATCCCCACCGTCCCCTCGAGAGGGCTGAAGTTGGTCACACCCAGCACCACCGGATTGCTCAGCTGCTCGACGAACTCCTCGTAGCTAACCTGGTCCAGCGCTATAAGGGAGACCTTCACCGCCATGCGCACCTGGGCCGACAGGCCGGTGGCTATCAGCCGGGCCATGTTGTCGTGCAGAATCCGCAGGGCCCCCAGGTTCTCCCGCGAAAACTTGTCCGGCCGGTAGAAATCGTAGCGACGAACGCGGTGCCGGCCGCTTCTGATTCCGAATCGCTTCACTCGCCCCATGATCTTCCCCTCTGCCCCCGGTTCACTGCACGATCATCTTCACGAAGAAGACGTCGGTCACTTCGGCCTCATCCAGGATCGCGTTTGCCCGTTCAATGATCTGCTGCCGCAGCCTCTGCATCCCCGCCTCCCCCTTCAGGTCCTCGGGACCGGACGACCTGAGTGTGGCCAGCACCTCGTTGCGGATCTGCACCCAGTTCTCCTCCACCGCCCTCAGGTCGTATTTTTGAAACTCGCGGCCTGAAACCGGAATGGATCCGCG
>JAWOBW010000012.1:0-2878 GCA_046484105.1 Bacillota bacterium | reverse complement strand
CCGGCGTCGAGAGTGCCGCCGGCCTCGCTCTGTATCAACGAGGGGCGCATCCTGATCATCAGATCCTGGAAGGTGCGCGCGGAAACCCCCGAGATCACCTGCAGGTCGATCCCCAGTCTCAAAAGAGACAGCAGTCTCATCGCCTCCTGGGAACTCATCAACCTGGCGTTGGTGAGAAGCCCGTACGCCCTGCACACCTGATCCTCAAGCTGGCGCCGATCCCTGTCGTACACCACCTCGCGAGCAGACCGCTCGCGCTGCACCACCTCATTCACCACGCCGCCCAGGTTTTCAATGATCTCCTCCTCGTCCACTCCCAGCGTCAGCCGGTTTGATATCTGAAACAGGTTCCCCTGCGCCTCGCTTCCCTCGCCGTAGAGACCGCGCACCACCGACCCCACCTTGGCCAGACCGGAGATCACCGACTCCAGACGCTCGGTCATCACCAGTCCCGGAAGGTGGACCATGACCGAGACCCGCATTCCCGTGCCCACGTTGGTGGGACAGGTGGTGAGGTAGCCCATCCGGTCGTCGAAGCCGTAGCTGACCACCTCGGCGAGAACGTCATCGACCGCGTCCGCCAGGCGCCACGCGTCGCGCAGGTTGAAGCCCGGAAAGAGGCATTGAATCCGCAGGTGATCCTCCTCGTTGACCATCGTGCTGACCGCCTCGTCCCGCCGCAGAATCAACCCGCTCAGCGCTGAGCTCTTGACCAGCTGGGGACTGATCAGGTGTTTCTCCACCAGCACCCACCGGTCCAGATCCTCAACCTCCGCCAGGCGGTAGAAGTGCCACTGGTCGCCGATCCTGTTCTCCAGGTGGTCCGTCGCCCGCTCCGCCAGGTCAAGAACGCGCAGAGCATCCTCGCGTCCCATCTTCGGGGGAAAGGGCACGCTGTCCAGGTTCCTGGCCAGCCGCACCCTGCTGGATATCACTATGTCGGAAGCCGCACCTTCGCCGCTCATCCATGAGCTGAGCTGCCGCGCAAATGAAGGCCTTCTATCTTCAGTCATCGCGCTTCGCCTCCAGTTCACGTATCATGTCGCGCAGCTCGGCCGCTCTCTCATATTCCTCCTCCTGCACAGCCTGCTGCAGCCTGCCGCGCAGAGTACTGATCTCCGCCCGCACATCATCCCCCGCATCGGCCGCCGGCCGCGCCCCGCCTCCCGGACGCTTCCCCCGGTGCGAGGAGCCACTCTGCATCCTCTTTATCAGCGGTCCCACGGCATCGCTGAAGGCCTCGTAGCACTGAGCACAGCCCAGGAAACCTGTCTGGGCGAACTCGCGATAGGTCCGCCCGCAGGCCGGGCATTCCAAAGTCCTGGGCATCGACACCGTTTTCCCGCCGGAGACCTTCTCCATCAGCCCTCCCAGCAATCCATGCACGGGAAACTGGGGTTCAAAGGACCAGGCGAAAAAGCCCTCCTCCGCCGCGCAGTCGCTGCACAAATGAAGATCCATCTTCTTGCCGTCCCTTATGGTCGTGATGTGCACCGTGGCCTCCCTCTCGCCGCAGTGTTCGCAACGCACTGGCCACATCTCCTTCCCGGAAACCCCTTACCTAGTCTGATCATCTGTCAGACGAAGCAGTCAACAACATCCGGATCACCCGCTGGAACATATGGCCCCGCAGGTTCTCAGAAAGCTGCTCATCCCCCTTCGGGTCCGCAAGCACTCCCCTGATCATCCTGGCCTCCCGCGGTGTGACGATCGACTCCTCGCGGAGGCGGTCCAGGTACCCGCGCACCTCGCCGGGCGTTAGGCCTCGGGACGCCGAACGGTAGATTCTCAACAGAAGGTCTCGTCGCGAGTGAACCTGCACTTTTATTATGCGAATGTAGCCTCCCTCACCCCGCCGGCTCTCGACAATGTATCCCCTCTCGGGAGTGAAGCGAGTCTGCAAGACGTAGTTAATCTGCGACGGAACACAGCGAAAGAGACTGGCGAGGGCAACTCGCTGAATCTCCAGGCGTCGCCCTTCCGCCCTCTGCAGGAGACTACTGATGTACCGTTCGATATCGTCGCTCAGAGTCGCCATCGCAGCAGCACCCGACCCCCAAATTTGATGTTCTCTGACCTTTCCCCTGTATTATAGCACAACCCGAAATGCCTGATGCAAGCCCTGGGAAGAAAATGCTCCCGGGCACCGGCAGTCGTCCGGTATCACTCTCAGCAGGTTCACACGGGTCGGGCGGAAGGGCGGGTTGGCATCACTGGAGCCGGCAGGGCAGGGATGCAACAGGCGGGGCTGCGTTTCTCCCGGGGACGGGGGTAGCAGTCCGACCGCCAGAGTCACACATGCCTGCGCGGCGCGGGGGGCATCTCACGGCAGCTCAGCCAGAATGGCCCGGCACAGGCTGGCCACCTCATCATCACTCACCGGATAGTGCAGGTGTCGGAAATAGCCGTCCTCACGCTCTCGGGGAATGCTTCCGTCCCTCGATACCCACACCGCCGTCCCGCGGGCGGAGCTGTAGCCCTCGACGAGCACCAGATCCACACCGGCAAACCGGGTCAATACCCTCTCCAGCTCAGGCTTGCGGGTCCTGTTGATGAAAACGAGGGTGTCATCGCCGGCGATGGCAATCTGTGCCGCCCCGGCCCGCGTGTACAGATCGCTGTCGCTGCCCTCACGGTCGAACTGAAAACCAGAGGGACAGTGCTTCACACAGCCAATGCTCATTCCCGAATTCATCAGGACCCTCACCATCCTGGTCACCAGGTGGGTCTTGCCCGAACCGGAGTGGCCGGCAATTATGATGTAGGGCGGTCGGTGAGACGACAGGGAGGACCGGGATCTGTTCACAGGTAACGGCATCCCCGGCCCCCCTTATCCACCTTCACTCTTCTTCTTCCCTCCTGGCTCTCTTGATGATCT
>JAWOBW010000208.1:0-8713 GCA_046484105.1 Bacillota bacterium | reverse complement strand
GAAGGAAGCCCCGATGGCCGAATCCGGCCGGATCGTCTGCGTCGGAGGTGGATTCGGAGTCGCCCCCATTTACCCCATTGCCAAGGAGCTGAGTAAGAGGGAGGCCGTCGAGGTCACCTCCATCATCGGGGCGAGGACTGCCGATCTTCTCATCCTGGTCGAGGAGATGGAGGCGGTCAGTGGTGATCTGCGCATCGCCACTGACGACGGTTCCCGGGGGCACGGCGGGTTCGTCACGGAAGTCCTGCAGGAGATGATCGACTCCGGCGAGCAGATTGACGAGGTCGTCGCCATCGGTCCCATGCCCATGATGAGGGGTACGGCCGAAGTGACCAGACCGCACGGCATCCAGACGTGGGTGAGCATGGATCCCATAATGGTGGACGGCACCGTCATGTGCGGGGCCTGCCGGGTTACGGTGGGCGGGGAGCTGAAGTTTGCCTGCGTGGACGGGCCCTTCTTCGATGCCCACGCCGTCGATTTCGATGAGAGCACCAAGAGGGTGAAGATGTACGTCGAGGAGGAGCAGCTCGCGTACAGGCGCTTCCAGGAAGGTCACAAGTGCAGGCGCGGAGGTGTGGACATTGGCTGAGAAGAAGGACGAGCGCTGGGTCAAGACGCCGATGCGGGAACAGCCCGCCGAGGAGCGAGTAGAGAACTTCGACGAGGTCCCCCTTGGGTACAGCGAGGAGGAGATGATGCGGGAGGTCGCGCGCTGTCTTTCCTGCAAGGTTCCCCTGTGCGAGAAGGGATGCCCGGTCGAGGTTCCCATAAAGGATTTCATCAGTCAGCTGAAGGAAGGGAATGTGGCGGAAGCCGCCAGAATCATCAGGTCCACCAACAGCCTTCCCGCCATCTGCGGGCGGGTGTGTCCGCAGGAAGAGCAGTGCGAGGCGCAGTGTGTCCTCGGTCGTCGGGGTGAGGGTATAGCCATCGGTCGTCTGGAGAGATATGCGGCGGACTGGGCCATGAAGTATCAACCCGATGAGGGTGAGCCTCCCGAGTCCAACGGTCACAAGGTGGCAGTCATCGGCGCAGGACCTGCCGGACTGACAGCCGCCGGCGATCTGGCCCGCATGGGCTATGAGGTCACCGTGTACGAGGCCCTGCACGTGCCCGGCGGGGTCCTGATGTACGGGATACCCGAGTTCCGTCTTCCCAAGGCCCTGGTTCAGGAGGAGATCGGCAAGCTCAGGGACATGGGAGTTGCCATTGAGACGAACGTCATCATCGGCAAGACCATCACCGTGGACGAACTCTTTGATGATCTGGGCTTCGAAGCCATTTTCATCGGCGCCGGGGCTGGTCTCCCCACCTTCGTCGGCATTCCCGGCGAGAACCTTCTGGGTGTCTATTCTGCCAACGAGTATCTGACCCGTCTGAACCTGATGAAGGCCTACATGTTCCCCGAACAGGACACCCCCATCAAGGTCGGCAGGAGCGTGGCGGTGATCGGCGCCGGCAACACGGCCATGGACGCGGCCAGGACCTCGCTGCGAAGCGGCGCCGAGGAGGTTCACATCGTGTACCGCCGCACTGAGAGCGAGATGACGGCCCGGCTGGAGGAGTATCATCACGCCATTGACGAGGGCGTTCAGTTCCACTGGTTGACCAACCCGGTGGAGTTTCTCGGCGACGAGGATGGATGGCTGCGGGGCATGAGGTGCATCAGGATGGAGCTGGGTGAACCCGATGCCTCCGGCAGGCCCCGTCCGGTCCCGGTGGAGGGATCCGAGTTCGAGATGGAAGTGAACACTGTCATCCTCGCCCTGGGCACCAGCCCCAATCCGGTGGTGTCGAGCACCACACCCGGGCTCGAGACCCATTCCTGGGGAGGCATAATCGCCGACGAGGAGACAGGTACGACCAGCCGCGAGGGAGTTTTCGCCGGCGGTGACGTGGTGACTGGGGCGGCCACGGTGATCCTGGCCATGGGTGCGGGCAAGAAGGCGGCGAAGGCCATTGACGAGTACATCCGGGGAGAGTCTCAGCAGACGGGCTGACCGCGGGGGCCCGACCGGTCCACGTTTCTCTTGAGGAGGGAAATACATGACGGCAAAGATCATAAATGGCAACCAGATTGCCAAACAGCTCCGGGCGGAGCTTAAGGTCGAGGTTGATGAACTGAAGAGCGAACACGGAGTGACTCCCGGTCTCGCCGTGGTATTGGTGGGTGAGGATCCGGCCTCGAAGGTGTACGTGCGCAACAAGCACCGGGCCTGTGAGCGAGTGGGCATCGAGTCAATCGGCATACGCCTGCCCGCCGATGCATCGCACGCCGAGGTGATGGAGAAGGTGGAGGAGCTCAATGAGAATCCCGATGTTCACTGGATCCTGGTACAGCTGCCCACCCCCGAACAGATTGATGACGAGGAGATCATCAATACCATAAATTCGGAAAAGGACGTCGACGGCTTTCACCCGGTGAACATGGGCAAGCTGCTGTCAGGTCAGCCCGAGATGGTTCCCTGCACTCCCACGGGCGTCATGTACATGCTGGACACGCTGGGCATCGATCTGACCGGCAAGGAAGCTGTCATCGTCGGCAGGAGCAATATAGTTGGCAAACCCCAGGCCCTGCTGCTGATGTACAGGCACTGCACCATCACCATCTGTCACTCCCGCACGAAGGACCTGGCCGGTCACACCTCCAGGGCTGACATCCTGGTGGCCGCGACCGGTGTGCCGAAGATGATCACCCGGGATATGGTGAAGCCCGGCGCAGTGGTGATGGACGTGGGCATCAGCCGCCTGGAGGATGGATCCCTCGTCGGCGATGTCGATTTCGACGAAGTGAAGGAAGTGGCGAGTGCCATCACTCCGGTCCCGGGAGGGGTCGGCCCAATGACCATTGCCATGCTGCTGAAGAACACGGTCAGGGCGGCCAGGAAATCGGTCACCGGCTGACGGAATGACAGGGGGGAGGACCAGTGCCCGATGAGCTGCGCGTCTGGACCGTCTCCGGCATAACGGCGGAGATCCGGGATACGCTCTACCAGAATCCCGAGCTGCGCTCTCTGTGGATCCAGGGCGAGGTGTCCAACCTGCGCGTGCCGGCCTCCGGGCACTGCTACTTCACCCTGAAGGATGACTCTGCCGCTCTGCAGTGTGTGATGTTCAGGAGCAACCGGCGTTCAGTTATGTTTGACCTGCGCAATGGGATGAGCATCCTCGCCCTCGGACACATCGATGTGTATGACCGCAATGGACAGTATCAGTTCTACGTTCGCGCGGCCGAACCGGCCGGCACGGGCGCTCTCCACCTCGCCTGGGAGCAGCTGCACAGGCGGCTCTCAGAGGAGGGACTCTTTGATCAACAGCTAAAGCGGCCCATTCCCCTCTTCCCCCGGAGAGTCGGGGTGATCACCTCGGCGAAGGGTGCCGCCTTCCGGGACATAGTCAACGTCGCCCACCGGCGTTGCCCGGGACTGGACATTCTTCTCTGCCACTCCTCGGTGCAGGGGGACGCCGCCCCTGACGAATTGATTGCGGCACTGGAGACACTCAATCGGGTCGGTGGCGTCGACGTGATAATCATGGGGCGAGGGGGCGGGAGCCTGGAGGATCTCTGGGCGTTCAACGATGAGAACCTGGTCCGCGCGGTGCGGGCCTCGGACATCCCGGTGGTGGCGGGAGTGGGTCATGAGACCGATCTGACCCTGTGTGAACTGGCCGCCGACGTTCGTGCTCCCACCCCCTCGGCGGCGGCTGAATTGGTGGCGCCGGATGTCCACCAGCTCCGGGCGAGCCTGAATAGGATCAGCGAGGTGATGATTGCGCGTCTGAGACGGGCGGTTCGGGTTCGCCGTCAGCGGCTGCAGGTGGTCACCTCGCGACGGTCCCTCAGTCGTCCGGATGATATGTTGGACAGGCGTCGACAGGATCTCGATGCGTTGATGATGCAGCTGTGCCGGGCCGAGGCAAACCTGCTCCGGGACCGGAGACTGCGCCTTGAGTCGCGGGCGGAGCGCCTGAGGGCACTCGATCCCGTCCGGGTACTGGCCCGCGGATACAGTATCACGGCGGATTCGAGGGGCCGGGTCGTTCGGGACGCCTCGTCCCTGAAGCCGGGAGAGGAGATCACGGTGAAAGTTCATCGCGGGGAGCTGGGGGCGCAGGTTCTCGAGATCAGAGATTCCGCGGAGCGTTGAGCGGCGCCGTGTTACCATGGAGAAGCGGGGGGATGAGCGATGGGAGATGACAGGCAGGTGGGCGAGAAGATCTCCTTTGAGGATGCCCTCGATCGTCTCGAGGCCATCGCCGATGCTCTGGACGAGGGAAAACTATCGCTGCAGGAGTCGATGGAGATCTTCGAGGAGGCCATGGACCTGGTCAAACGGTGCCGGCAGATCCTGGACTCCGCGGACGGAAGGATCGAGCAGCTGATTGACTTGAGAAGCGGCATGACGGAGAAGCTGTGTCTGGATGATGATCCGGTCGAATAGGATGGTGGCGGGTGATGCTGAAGAGATTAAGGGCTGAGACCGATGTCTCTCGACCGCGGTGCCTGGATGATTTGCGACCTCACGTCGAGAGGGGACTGGACAGATGGCTCAACATCTGCGGAAAGACTGAACCGGTGCTGGACAGGGCGATGCGCTACAGCGTGTTCAGCGGCGGCAAGCGGGTCAGACCGGTGCTGGCCCTCTTGTCCTGCCGGGTGGCCTCGGGGCAGTTTGAGGCTGCTCTCCCGGCGGCCTGTGCCGTCGAGATGATTCACAGCTATTCCCTGATTCACGACGATCTGCCGTGCATGGACGATGATGATCTGCGCCGGGGGAAGCCGACCAATCACCGCGTGTTCGGGGAGGCGGTTGCCGTTCTCACCGGGGATGCACTCCAGACTTTGGCCTTTCACATCCTCTCTGATGAGCGTTCCGGGTATTCAGCTGAACAGGCGCTACGCATGGTGAACGAGCTCGCCCGGGCTTGCGGCGCGGGCGGCATGGTGGGGGGACAGGTTCTGGACACCGGCGGAGAGGTCACCGGCGTCGACAATCTGAATCGGTTGCACGCGATGAAGACGGGTGCCCTGTTTCAGGCCGCTGTGCGTCTGGGTGCGCTGGCCGGTGGGGCGGATGCCACCGTCCTGCGGGCACTGACCGACTACGGCCGGGAGTTTGGTCTCGCCTTTCAGATTGCGGACGATATACTCGACGTGGTCGGGGATCCCGGAAAGACCGGTCGCTACGCCGGCTCCGACGTTCAGGGCGAACGATCGACGTACCCGCGACTGCTGGGCATGGATAAGTCGCGGGCGCTGGCCCGCGAGGCGGTTCAGCGTGGTCTCGACGCCCTGGAGTCCCTGGACCGCTCCACCGGGGATCTGCGGGAGCTGATGGAGTACGTGATTCGCCGGGAGGGATGAGGTTCGGCCCGGATGTCACCTGGCCGCCTGCAGTCCTGTGCGGTCCGATCGGGGTCAGTGAGGGTGGGGAGGCGGACTGGACATCCGGCGTTGTCCTTGATACGATTAGTTTGTGAAACAATATGTGTACAGAGAGCACCGATTGAGGAGTGAGTTTCTCCGTCTTTTGGGCAGGGGAGCAGTATCCTAGTCGGTGTCGCAGTGTCTAAAAGCGGGCCTAAAAAGCCGCTCAGGGCACATCAATGAAGCCCGTGGTGCCGGCCGCTGACGCCCAGTTAGGGGTCGGTGCTGGGGGAAAGCAGGGTGGGGTGCTCTACAATGGCATGTGGGTCGTGTCCCTACCCTGTGTGGAGGCCCAACTGCGTGGTGAAGAGTCCTCGAACTCCAGCTACGGGTTGGGGTTAACCTGCATGCGGGATGACTGTGTGCAGCGTAGCCCGTTCTGAGTGGGGAAGGGTGAGGTGAGGTCTATCCGCGACGCGAAGGCCTTCGCTGCCGTGGGTACTGCTCACTGAAACCTTTCCTGCAAAAAGAACTAGGACACGTGCGAACCGTTGAGGAAAACTCCTAGGTTGTCGGCTTCGGGCATGTTGGGGATTGAAGTGCGTGCTTAGTGGTGATTCAGTGTCGGTCTCGGTGACGAACCGGAGGAGGGCCTGAAGGGAAACCGCTTCCTGGCGACGGGAAGTGCCCGACTGGGAAAACCTACTGGACCTATGCCGCAGCATTTACCCAGCATGCTTCCCCTGCCCGGGAGCAAATCAGCTGCGTACGGAGTGAGAATGGGTGGCTCGCAATTCCAACCGCAGGAATATTAGTCCCCTCAGGCGCGGCCTGACGTTCGGGGCTCTCGGTTTTATACTTGCTCTCCTGGTCAGTGTTCCCTCCCGCGAAGCGACAGATGAATTGAGTATGACCGCAGGGATCCTCACCCTGTTGCTGGTGATCTCGATGGGGGTCATCTTCGACATGGTGGGTGTGGCCGCGGCGGCCGGCCGCGAGGAACCTTTCAATGCCATGGCTGCCCGCCGGGTTCGCGGGGCGGCGCAGGCGCGGAGGCTGGTTCGACATGCAGATCGCGTTTCGGTTGTATGTGCCGACGTGATTGGGGACATAGCTGGAACCGTGAGCGGTGCCGCGGGAGCGGCCATTGTCTTTAGGTTGTTGATGTCCTCTTCCGGGCTCACCGGGAGCAGGGTCCTTTTCGACAGCATCATGATAGCTCTGGTGGCCAGTCTGACCATCGGGGGTAAGGCGGCTTTCAAGGTATTCGCCCTGAGAAAACCCACCGAGCTGCTTCTGCTCACAGGCAAGGTACTCTGGTGGCTGGAACACTATCTGCATCTTCGGTTCTTCCGCGACGCTGACCCGAGAAGGGGGTAACGCTCATGAGGTACGAGGCAGAGCAGCTTCTGCAGCACATAAAATCACCTGCGGATCTCAAACTGCTGGATCCGGACAAGCTGAGACAGCTGGCGAGAGAAATCCGCAGAAGAATCATCTCCTGCGTTTCCGAGACAGGGGGACACCTGGCTCCCAACCTGGGCGTCGTCGAGCTGACCCTGGGAATACATCATGTTTTCGACAGTCCCAGGGACAAGATCATCTGGGATGTGGGGCATCAGAGCTACACGCACAAGATGATATCCGGTCGCGCCGGCGAGTTCACGACCCTGCGTCAGGGGGGAGGACTCAGTGGTTTCCCCAAGCGCAGCGAAAGTCTGCATGATGTGTATGAGACCGGGCATTCGAGCACGTCCGTCTCTGCCGCGCTGGGCTTTGCCCTGGCGGGTGAACTCACCGGCAACGCGGGCAGTGTGGTGGCCGTGATAGGCGACGGCGCCCTCACGGGAGGGGTGGCGTACGAGGGACTCAACAATGCGGGGGACATGGGAGTGGATCTGACCGTGGTGTTGAACGACAACAGCATGTCCATATCTCCCAACGTGGGAGCCATGTCCCGCTATCTTTCCCGTCTCCGTTCGGATCCCTCCTATCACCGCATAAAGGACGACATTCAGTACCTCCTCGACCGGTTCCCCGGCGTGGGCAGATCTGTGACCGACAGCATCAGGCGGGTCAAGGGAGGACTGAAGTACCTGCTGATTCCGGGGATCATTTTCGAGGAACTCGGATTCACCTATCTCGGTCCGGTGGACGGGCACGACATCGAGGCGTTGATTGATGTCCTGGAGCAGGCCCGCAAGATTGGCGGACCGGTCTTGGTTCACGCGGTGACGGTGAAGGGAAAGGGATATGAGCCGGCGGAGAGAAGGCCGGAACGGTTTCACGGCGTGGGTTCCTTCGATGTCAGCACCGGCAACGGCATGAAGTCCTCATCAACCCCCACCTACACCGAGGTTTTTTCCGAGGCCATGGTCAGCCTGGCCGAGCGCGACGAGCGGGTGGTGGCCATAACCGCGGCCATGCCCGAGGGGACGGGGCTGGATCGGTTCGGAAAGCGATTCCCAGAACGATTCTTCGACGTGGGCATCGCCGAGCAGTCGGCCGTTTTGCTGGCGGCGGGACTCGCGGCCGGTGGCGTGCGGCCGGTGGTTGCCGTGTATTCGACCTTCCTGCAGCGTGCCTATGATCAGGTAGTCCACGATGTCGCCCACCAGAAGCTGCCCGTCGTCCTGGCCCTCGACCGGGCGGGTATTGTGGGGGCGGACGGTGACACTCATCAGGGAGCCTTCGACATCGCTTTTCTCCGGCACGTACCCAACATGGTGGTCATGGCTCCCCGAGACGAGAACGAGCTGAGGCACATGCTTGCCACGGCCGTCTCAGGCGTGGAGGGTCCCGTCGCGATCAGGTACCCGAGGGGCGCCGGGTGGAGCGTTCCTCTCGATCCGGAACTCGAGACCCTGCCGGTAGGCCGGGGCGAGCTCATGGCCGCGGGAGGTGACGCATCGATCGTGGCCCTGGGGCACCCGGTGCACGAGGCGCTGCACGCCCGCGAAATCCTGCGGGAAGAGGGGGTGGAGGTGGCTGTGATGAATGCCAGATACGCCAAGCCCCTCGATCGCGACATGATACTGCAGCTGGCCCGGAATACGCCGCTTCTGATCACGGTGGAGGAGGGTGCTCTTCAGGGTGGGTTCGGCAGCGCAGTGCTGGAACTGCTCGCAGATGAGCTTTCTCCCTCAGAGATGCCCGCGTGTCACCGGATCGGCTTTCCGGATGAGTTCATACCCCACGGCGATCAGCGGGTTCAGCGCAAGCAGTATGGTCTGGATGCCGAAAGCATCGCTGAGAAGGTGCGGCTGCTTCTCAGCGATCGGTCACTACATGTGGGATGATGGTGACCGGGGCGCGCTGCCGCAGGTTAGGTGCTGGTCCGGA
>JAWOBW010000167.1:0-2600 GCA_046484105.1 Bacillota bacterium | reverse complement strand
CCTCGCGCCGGCCCCCCTGCCGGCCACGCTTCCGGGCCCCCTTGCGGATCTCATCGGCCTCGGCCCCGGCCCGTCGCAGGATCTCCTCGGCGCGCGCCCTCGCCCCCTCGACGACGGCGGCGGCGGCCCGGTCGACCCGAACCGCGTCCCCCAGGTGGCGGTCGCCCCCGGAGGAGACGCATCCTTCCTCTCCCGGTGCGACGATCAACCTGCGCACGCCGCCGCGCTCAATCTCCTCCACCTTGATGACGGAGGAATTATACGACCAGACTCTCTTCCGAGCCCCGGGCAATCACGATTTCCCCCTTCTCGTCCAGCTGGCGCACCACGTTGACGATTCTCTGCTGGGCCTCCTCCACCGAACTCAGGCGAACCGGCCCCAGGTATTCCATGTCCTCCTGCACCGTCTCGGCGCCGCGGTCCGAAATGTTGGCAAATATCTTCTCCTTGACCTGATCACTGCTGGCCTTGAGGGCCAGGGGCATGTCGTTGTGAAGGTCGACCTCGCGCAGCACCCGCTGCAGCGAACGGTCATCGATACCGGCGATGTCATCGAAGGTGAACAGTCGCTTCCTGATATCCTCGGCCAGCTCCTCATCCGAGCTCTCCAGCTGGCCCAGAATCGACTTCTCCGTCCCCCGGTCCACCTGGTTGAGTATGCTCACCAGGGAATCTATCCCGCCGGTCTTGGAATGATCCTGCCCCATAAGGGAGGAGAACTTCTTCTCCAGCAGCGCCTCCACCCGTTCCACTATCACCGGAGAAGTCCGGTCCATCATGGCCAGCCGCCTGGCCACGTCGGACTGCTGGTCTTCAGACAGAGACGACAGCACGGCCGCTGCCTGCTGCGGCTGAAGGTAGGACAGGATCAGGGCGATAGTCTGCGGGTGCTCCCCCTGCAGGAAGTTCAGTATCTGTTCCGGATCCATCTTCCGCATCACCTTGAAGGGTCGGGTCTGCAGTGACGAGCTCAGCCGCCCCACCACGTCCAGCGCCCTCTGCCTGCCCATGGCCTGCTCCAGTATCTCCCGGGCGTATTCAATCCCGCCCTGGGAGACATACCTCTGGGCCGTGGCGATGCTGGCGAACTCCTCGAGAACCACGTCCTGGATTCCCGCGGGAACGCTGTCTATGCTGGCTATCTCGTAGGCGATTGCCTCCACCTCCGCCTCCGTGAAGTACTTCAGCACCCTGGCTGCCGTCTCGCGGCCCATCGAGATCAGAATGACTGCGACCTTCCTGATGCCCTCCAGGGACTCCGCCCTGCCGCCGTCGGTCAGTTCAGTGGCAACTGTCATGATCGGCTCCGCACCTCCCCACGGTCAATCCTCATGACTCCACCTCGTCGGCCAGCCAGGTGCGCAGCAGCTGGGCCACCTTGGCCGGATTCTCCTCCGCCATCTCCTTCGCCGTGCTCCTCAGGCCGTCGTTTTTGGCGCCGATGGTCTCGAGCAGGGCCTCGCGCTGCCGCCGGAAGTCGCCGTTTTCCTCGTCCGCCCCCCGCAGGTCGCGTCCCTCTTCGAAATCATCGAGCCTCTGTCCGGCCGGATCCCCCCGGCGCCGCCGCCCGGCCGCCCGCAGCACCAGGACCAGGGCCAGAAGCAGGGCGGCGCCGGCCCCGATGTAGTAGGCGAGGGGGATCTCAGAGGGCTCGGGCGCGGTGCCGGGCTCCGCCGCCTCGGAGTATTCCCGCAGCTGGTCCGTCAGCGACGTGTCAAAGGGAACCCCGGTCACCACCACACTGTCGTTGCGCCCCGGGTCAGAACCCAGGGCGGCCGAGACCACTCCGCTGAGCATCTGCTCGTCATCTTCCGTCAGCGCCCCGTTCACCACCACCGCCACCGAGAGCCGCTCCAGTGCCCCCGGGGCAATCCTCCAGCTCTCCGTGGTGCGATTGACCACGGCGTTCTGAGTGGACTCGGTGCGCTCGTAGGTTGACTCCCCCTCGGTGCCTGAGGCCTGGTAGGTGGGGATGTTGCTGTCCGCACCCGCGCCGGTCTCGGGGAAGTCCTGGCTGCCGGAGAAATGCTCCTCCACCTGGTGCAGGCTGGTGATCAGTCCGTCGTCCCCAGAGACGGGCTCAAACATCTCGGTCTGGATCTCGCGGTCATCGAAATTCATCTGGGCGGAAACCTGCAGGGCGACGTTTCCCGGTCCCAGCACCTGTTCCAGCATGGTCTGCAGGCGGCCGCGCAGCGATTCCTCGAACTGCAGTTGAAGCTGCAGTCCGTCCCGCATCGACGCGGCCTCGTCATCCGGGCGCAGCGCCCGGTCCGACAGTATCACTCCCTGGGTGTCGACCACCGTGATTTTCTCCGGCGCCAGGTTCTCCACGCTGGAGGCCACCAGGTGAATGATCCCCTGCACCGCCTCCGCCTTCAGCTGGCTCAACGGGCGAAGCTCGAGGAACACTGCCGCCGTGGCGGGGGTGTTGCGGGAGATGAAGACGCTCTCCCTGGGCAGCACCACGTGAACCCTGGCCCGGCGCACCTCCTCGAAACCCTCAATGGTTCGTTCCAGCTCCCCCTGCAGGCCGCGTATGTAGTTCACGTGGCGCTCGAAGTCGGTCGCCCCCCAGGGCATCGAGTCCATCAATTCAA
>JAWOBW010000044.1:0-4230 GCA_046484105.1 Bacillota bacterium | reverse complement strand
ACGTCGACCGGATAGACCTCCTCCAGGGATCTCTCCAGGGTGACCGCGACGGTCTCAGGGGTCACCTGCACCAGCTGGACTCCCCGCGGGACGGACACAGTCACGTAGTAGTCCACCGAACCGGGCTGCCCCCCGGTGAGACTCACGGTGGCGATGAAGTCCTCCCTCGACAGTTGCTGCATCACGTCCCGCATACCTCTCAGGGTAATGTCCACCCGGGCCGGCTGCATATCCAGGACACTCATGGTCTCCGGCAGGTCCCTCCACTGCACCGGCAGCTCGGTGAAGGTCTGCTGCACATCCTGAGCTCTCGCACCAGTCACCTGGATCCAAAGCACCACGGCCAGGAGTATGGAAACGGCCCAGACCACCCGGTCGTCGAAGAACATCCTACCCATCGCCGCCACCCCCGTTGCCCTGCAGGAACGAAAACAGCACCGGTCTCTCCGACACCAGCAGCAGGTCCTCCAGTAGACTCTGGAGGGCGTCGCCGTCCAGGTTGCGAATGATCTTGCCGTCCCTGGCCAGGGAAACCGATCCCGTCTCCTCCGAGACCACCACCGCGACCGCATCCGTCTGCTCCGTCACACCCAGGGCGGCCCGGTGCCGGCCACCCATCTTCGGATCCACCTGGGCCTCGGTCAGTGGCAGGAAGCAGGCCGCCGCCACCACCCGGTTGCCGCGTATGATCACGGCGCCATCATGCAGGGGAGTGTTGGGAATGAAAACATTCACCAGGAACTCTGGCGAGACCCGGGCGTCGATGGCAATACCGGTCTCGGCAAAGTCATCCAGGCCGGTCTCTCTCTCCAGCACGATCAGGGCCCCCACCTTGTTGCGCGAGAGAAGCCTGATGGCCCGGCCGAGGCCCTCTATCAGCTTCTCCAGCTCCGGCTGGTCGAGCAGGGGCAGGCCACGCCAGAAGATCTTTCCGCGCCCCACCTTCTCCAGTGCCCGCCGCAGCTCCGGCTGAAAGACTATGGGAATGGCGATGAGAAGGGACAACCGCGCCTGCTCCAGGAGCCAGTTTATCACCGACAGGTTCAGCCACCCGCTCACCACCGTGGCCAACACGAGTATCACCACCCCCTGGACCAGGTGGATGGCGCGAGTCCCGCGGATCAGAAGGATGATGCGAAAGAGAAGATAGGCTATGAGTGCAATGTCAACCAGGGAGACTATGATCTCCGCCACCGACATGTTCTCGATATGAAACAAAATGCTGGTCCAGGTCGGGTTCAACCGCCCCACACCTCCCAACGTGCCCTCATCTGCACTTCCTGGCGTAGTAAACCAGACTCCTCATCTCCGAGCTCAGGTCCACCGACTTCATGACAACTCCCTGCGGAGGCTTCAGGAACACCGGGGCGAAGTTCAGTATCGCCCGCACCCCCGCCCTCGCCAGAGAGTCGACCACCTCCTGCGCCTCCGGGGCCGGGACCGCGACCACCGCCAGCCGCACCCCGCTTTCCGCCACCGTCTCCTCCATCTCCCGGGTGTGCATGATAGTGACCCCGGCGAGGGTCTGGCCCACCAGATCCTCGTCGATGTCGAAGATGTGGCTGATCCTTATGCTCCTGTGCTGCGACTGGACATAACGGGCCAGGGACTGACCCAGCTTCCCCGCACCGACCAGCGCCGCCGCGACCAGGCCGTCCAACCCCAGGATCTTCCTCAGGCGCTCCTGGAGGAAATCAACCCTGTAGCCCACACCCCTGGTGCCGAAGGCGCCGAAATATGCCAAGTCCTTCCGGATCTGTTCGGACGAGAAGCCGGTCCTGCGGCTCATCTCCGCCGACGACACTATCTCCGCGTGTTCGTCCTCCAGCTCGCCCAACAGGCGCAGGTAGGCGGGCAGTCTCCTTATCGTCACATCGGGGATGTAGTATTCTATGGTCGTCGTCCTCCCTCCACCAGGATCCGCGCCGCTTCAACCGCGAGCGGACACCAGACTGCGGATCTTGCGGAAATGATACTCCACCGTCGACTTGCTCACCGGCGGCCTCATCATGTCCCCCAGCTCGCGCAGGCTCGCGTGGGGGTGGTTCACGCGCAGTTCGACCAGCTCCCGCGTGCGCGCAGACAGCCCCGCACGCAGCTCTGGATCCAGTCGCTCGATGTCCCGCAGCTGGTCAAGCGACGCCCGGATCGACTTGGTCATGTTGGCCGTCTCGCTGTTGACCAGACGGTTGATCCGGTTCCGCAGATCCTTCACTATGCGTACGTCCTCCAGCCGGAACAGTGCCCCCGGCGCCCCGACCGCCCGGAGGAAATCTGCGGTGGATTCCGCATCCTTCACGTAGACCAGGGGACCGTCCCCCCCATCCGTCAGATGAGCCCTGATGCCCAGACGGGCGAGAGTCTCGCAAAGAAGCCGCGCGTTGCCCCGGCTGTGGCACCGGATCTCCATGTGGTAGCCCGACTTCGGATCGCTGATGGAGCCCCCGCCGAGGAATGAACCCCTCAGGTACGCCTTCTGCACCTGCGGATCCGACCCGAGGCGGGCACCCCCGGGTTCCAGTCTTACTCTTCCCTCGTGCCACACGTCCATCTCGCGCAGTGCTTCCTCCGTCCGCCCGTCGAGCGAAACCGCGGCGCGAAAGGATACCCGCCCGTTCAGGGCGGCGCCCCGGCACACGATGACTACCGGCCTGATGCCATAGCCCCTCTGCCACAGGGAGAAGAGCCTCCGCACCGTGGGGGAGTGAGTGCTCACGAAGTGAAGACCGCGCCCTCCCCCGCCGATGTGGACTGAACCGGAGGTGTACAGGAAGGCGGTCAGTTCCGCTGCCACCTCCGCCCGGCCATCCGGCAGGGGGCTTCTGGCCAGCTCATCCTTGACGAAACGGGAGAACGATGTGTTCACATAAACCACGATCCTCGCTCAATGAAGAAGCCCCTCATCATCAGTTTCGCCCTCGTCGACCCCAGTCCTGCCTCACCCGCTGCCACGGACGTCACTTTCCGGCCACTCCTGCACCGCCGGCTCGAGATCGCGGTGCTCGATGACCACCGGATACCCGCTTTCGCGCAGGTGAAGACCGAGCTGCCGGGCCAGGACCACGGAACGGTGTCTGCCCCCGGTACATCCTATGGCGATGGTGAGCTGCGTCTTTCCCTCGTTCTGGTACTGCGGCAGCAGGAAGTTGAGAAGATCGACCATTCGCGCGAAGAACTCCTGCGTCAGGGGCGCCGACCACACATACTCGTGAACCTCCGCGTTCAACCCGCTCATGGGACGCAGGCTCTCCACATAGTGGGGATTGGACAGGAAGCGGACGTCAAAGACGAGATCTGCATCCCGGGGCAGACCGTTCTTGAAACCGAAGGACATCGAGGATATCAGAAGACGTCTGGGGTGTTCGTCGCCGGCAAATAGGCTGAAAAGGCGCGCCCGCAGGTCGGCGGGTCCCAGCTCAGAAGTATCGATGACGTGGGCCGCCCGTTCTCGCAGGGGCGTCAGCGCCCGCCTCTCCTGCTGCAGGGCCTCGAGGATGCTCCCCCGCGACGCCAGGGGATGACGCCGACGGGTCTCCTTGAATCGCTTGATCAGCACCTCGTCGCTGGCCTCGAGAAACAACAGGGTTATGGGTGCTCCCGTCTCCTCAATCCCGGCAATGGTCTCCGAGGCCTTCTCAAAGAAGCCTCCGCCCCGGATGTCGATCACCAGCGCGACCCTGTCCACGTAGTTCTCCGGATCGGCCAGCAGGGCGGCGAAGCGCGGCATCAGGGCCGGAGGCAGGTTGTCCACACAGAAGTATCCCATGTCCTCCATGCTCTGGAGTGCGACCGTCTTCCCCGCACCCGAGAGCCCGCTGATGACGACAAACTCGATCTCGGCCATCACATCTCACCCTCCCGCCTCCCCGTGTCGACTTCCCGCCCAGGTGTTGCGGATTCTCTCCGGCGGCAGTCCACAGGCAGCCGCCAGATCCAGGGCCGCGCGCAGATCGCCGACTGATCCCGGCTCGTGAGCGTCACTGGAACACCAGAAGCTCACTCCCGAACCCCGCGCCGCGCGGATGAATCCTCGCATGCAGTCCGCGTGGCGGGCGTTGATCTCCAGGGCGCATCCAGTCTTCTCCGCGGCTCGCGCCAGCTCCTGCGTGTCGATATCCACCCCCAGGCCCGGGTGGGTCACCACGTCCACCGGGTGGGCCTGCAGGCAGAGCACGAGGGCCCTCGTATTTGCCACCCGGTTCCTGCGCCTCCGGGCCGGTCCGGTGGGGA
>JAWOBW010000027.1:0-3516 GCA_046484105.1 Bacillota bacterium | reverse complement strand
GGTCAGCGCGGGTCAGACTCGTCGTTTTGCGAAATCCGGGAGAAGAGGTTGCTGGCCCGGCGAAAGCGATGCAGGGCCTGATCGCGGCGTCCAGTGGCCAGATAGACCCGGCCGAGTTCCGCCTGGGATTGGGCGAGCAGGGGCAGGGCGCCGGCGGCGCGGAAGCAGGTTTCGGCCTCGGTGAGAAGCCTCTCGGCCGCGCAGTGCTGGTGCCTGACCAGGGCAACCCTGCCCGCCAGCAGCGCGGCTCTTCCCCGCAGTACCGGTTCTGAGTCGGGGTCGAGGACCTCCAGGGCCTCGGCGGCGGTGGACGAGGCCTCCGCCAGCTGGTCGCTGCGCAGCTGCAGGGTTCCGCTGGCCAGCAGAATCCGGGCCAGCAGGGTGGGTTCGCCCAGTCTGGAGGCTATGTCGGCCGCCTCCTCCAGGGCTGACAGGGCTTTCTTCCTCTCCCCGGTCTCCTCGCAGACGAGGCCGAAGATGTGGAGTATGTCGGCCTCGGCCCGCCGCATGTAGCTGAGGGCGGAAAGCGTGTGGGCGCGGGCTGCACCGCGGAGGGCCCGGTCCCATTCACCCGCGGCCAACCCGTCCAGGGCGGTCTGCACTGAATCCGTCACCTGGCCGGTGATGTCCGACGCCCGGCGCGCCCGCTGCAGGGCTCTCCCCAGGATTTCATTCGCGGTTTCTGTCTCTTTCAGCGCCTGATAGGCTCTGCCAAGTCCCCATTCCGCTAGCATCTGATAGACACTGCGCTGCTCCCCCTGCAACTCCGCCGCCCGGCGGATGGTGGTTTCGAAGAACCGGATAGCCAGCAGCGGGTTGTGACGGCGAAGATGCATCTCTCCCAGGCCCAACAGGCACTTCAGGGTACCGGCGAGGTCGGGGCCGGCCTCGAAACGTTCCACCGCGGCGGTCAGATCCGCAAATGCCCGGTCGTGGGCCCCCCTTTCCAGGTGGGCGAGCCCGGACTGCAGGTCAGCGGCGGCGTGGAGCGGATCAGTGTCGTCCACTCCCTCCGTCATCTCGTCCCGGGCCCGTTGAACCGAGAGCAGCGCCTGCTCCGTCTGACCGATCAGGCGCTGGGATTCGGCCACTGACAGCAGGACCTCGGCCCTGTGCCCCGGACCGTCCCCGCGAGGGCCGGGCATCAGGGCCGACGTTTCAACGCCCAGGTTCAATGCGATCACCTGCAGCGATTGCAGTGAGGGACTGGTGAGACCGCGCTCCACCTGACTGATGAACCCGGGACTCATGTCGTCGCCGGCCAGGTCACGCTGCGTCATACCGGCCTCACGTCGCAGCTGCCTTATGCGGGCGCCGATCCTCTGGGCGAAATCATCTCTTTGCGGCAAGATGGATCTTCCTCTGCGCCCCGCCTCGGAGCGGAGATATCGCGAATGAGACCTGAGCTTAGTGTGGATTATCTCCGGTCGGCGGGAATCAAGTGTCAGTGAACTGTCAGCTACATATGACTTAAGTAGGCCCACCTTTCTCATCAATATTACTACAATTTCCCCTCCCGGGCAACGATCCGGCCGGAACCGGGAGGGAAGATGTCCGCTAACCCGCGAAATGTGGGATCAAGAGAAGCGGCTTTCGCAATGGGACAGCAGGTGACGTGTCAGGCGAGGGGAGTGTTTGCTGATGGAGGGAGGCAACCTGTGTTCTTCCGTCTTGGATGGTTGGCGGCAGTTCGGAACATGCAGCGCAGTGCCCTGGCGGTTATCAGCGTCGGGTTGGCCACTGTGGTGCTAGTTTCGGCCGTGATCATGGCGCAGGGTCAGCCCGGCGGGGCGCAGCTGGAGACGAGGATGGCGCTCGGGGGAGACATCGTCGTACTGCCGGAGGTACTGGGATTGCCCGGCACCTCTCCGCCGTCGGCGGAGGGCTGCTGGGAGATGGTCAGGCGCTCCCCGGACAGTCCCGGGTTGAGTGCCTATTTCTTCCCCGAGCTGGTTCGCGGTGGAATCATGGGTCAGGCGGGCGCACCCGGGGACCTGTCAGGGAGGATCAGTGAGGTGGAGGGTGTTCTGCATGTCAGCCCGTATCGGGCGATTCCGGCCCAGCTGGCCATCAATGATCGGCTGTGGTGGGTGCAGATCCGCTCTCGCGACCCCTTCACCGATGAGCACTACGGACTGGCGTCGGCGGTTGTCGGTGGCCGGGTCCTGGGACCGGAGGATGCCGGGAGGCAGGTGTGCATGGTGGAGAACCACACAGTCGGCGGCGGAGGTCCCGAGGCTGGGGCTTACGGCTACGATCGCTGGAACGGCATCCGGGCGGTACTGCCCCAGGGGACTCCGTCGCTGCGGAGTGATGCCGCGGTATCTGCCGGGGATGAGTTGCGTCTCGTCCTGCCGGCCGGTGACGGCGCCGCGGGGGAAGTGGAGGTGTCTCTGCAGGTGGTCGGGACCCTGGAGTTTCCCGCCGGGGGAGTGTCGTGGCTGATGAACGTACTGACCCCTTCCGGGATGCGGTCCGAGTCGCGGTTCGGTGCGGATGATGACCCGCCGCCTCCGGGTCGGTACATAGAGGAGACACTGCATTTCTCCCTGCCGGAAATCTGGGTGAGCCAGGAGACCTTCGCCGACCTGGCGGCGCGGAGCGGGGGCGGTTCCCCCGGTGTGATCACCGAGTACCTGGTCATCGTGTCCGACTTCTCCCGGGTGAATGCAGTGGCGGATCGAATCAGGGCCGCAGTGCCGGGGACGGTCCTGACGGCGGTGGAGATGGCGTCTCTGTCTGATCACCTTCCCATGGCCATGACTGCGGTCCCGCCCGAGGACATCCTGGGCGGCTATCGGGATCCAATGGCCCCGGACACGATTCTCCTGTCGTCGCCCGGCTGGTTTGGAAGTGCCCTGGTGGGGGCTGCAGTGGTCCTGGCCGGCCTTCTCTACCTGGGCAACCTGTACGTGCTGACCATCACCCGGAGCGGGCAGCTGGCGACTCTGAAGGCGCTGGGCAGTCACAACTGGCAGCTGCTGATCTCGGCCGGCACCGAGGTGCTGGTCATTTCCGGCCTCGGCACCCTGGGCGGCTACCTGCTGTCATGCCCGATGCTGATTCACCTGTGGGCCAGCAATGCGGCTGGGCCGGGAGAGATTGCGGTCAACCTGCTGCGGGGACTGGGATTGGTGGGGGCGTTGGTCTTCTGCGTCAGCCTCGCCGCGGCCGCGGCCCCCTTTCTCCGCGTGGTGAGGTTGTCCCCGGGGGAGGTGATGCGCAATGGGTGACCTCGGAGCTTACGGCCTAGTGAGGAGGGAGTGGAGGGCCAACCGCACGGCCCACCTGATCATAATCGCCATAGTGGCGCTGTCGCTGGTGATGTACGGGCTGTACGGCGTGTGGTCTGAGAATGCCGGGTTGGGGGCGTACAGCACCGAGTTGCTGGATCTGCCCTCTTCTCTCCTCGTCCACTACCCCGACTGGGCGACGCGGGTGAACATGCCCCTCGAGCTGGAACGGGTTGCCGCCACTCTCAGGCACCAGCCGCGGCACTCGATGCCGGGAGTGGTC
>JAWOBW010000196.1:0-6374 GCA_046484105.1 Bacillota bacterium | reverse complement strand
AATCATCTCGGTCCAATTAGGAACTTGATTGCGGTCCTTTCCTCTCCGTCGATGTCGATCTCGACGAAGGCCGGAATCGCAACGAGGTCGATGCCGTTCGGAGCCACGTATCCGCGTGCAATCGCTATGGCCTTGACTGCCTGATTGACTGCTCCCGCACCAACTGCCTGCAACTCCGCATTGCCATTTGACCGGACGACAGCTGAAAGAGCCCCTGCCACTGCTTTGGGTTTCGATGAAGAAGATACTCTCAACATTTCCACGGCGTTTTCCCCTCCTCGTATGACAGACAGGGGTCAGTAGTGATAATGATCCATACACCCTGCTGTATTCGCGGAAAAAGGGCCGTTTCCTTCATCGAATGCCCATAAACCTCAATGCATCCTGTGCAGCTGCCTCCTCCGCCTTCTGTTTGCTCTTTCCGGAACCTATTCCCATTTTCTCGCCGGCGATCGAAACCCGCACCGTGAAGCTGGGTGCATGGTCCGGTCCCCTGCGGGAGACGACCTCATACCGGGGGGTGACCTGGTGGCGCCGCTGGGACACCTGTTCCAGAGTCGACTTCGCATCGAGTATCATCCCGCCCTCGTCGCTGCACGAGGACAGCTGCAGGGACTCATCCACAAAGGCCGAGGCGGCCGCCAGGCCGCAGCTCAGATACACTGCGGCGACAACCGCCTCGTAGGTGTCAGCCAGTATGGATACCTTGCACTGCCCCCCGCTATCCCGTTCCCCCCGGCCCAGGTGGAGCATCTCCCCCAATCCCAGGCTGCGAGCGGCCCGGCCCAGGGTCTCGGTCCTAACGAGCGACGCCCGCACCGACGACAGGACTCCCTCGTCGGGCAGATCATCCCGGCGAAACAGGTGTTCACTCACTACCAGGTCCAGCACCGCGTCGCCGAGGAATTCCATTCGCTCATTGCAGCGGCCCTCACCGGAATTCTCATTGGCATAGGAGCTGTGAGTCAGGGCCCGGCGCAGCAGCTCCTCATCCACACTGGCACCGATGTTCTCCAGCAGCTGGGGCAGCTTCATCTACTTCACTCGCCCCCACACCAGGCTCGCATTCTGACCGCCGAAACCGAAGGAGTTGGTCAACGCCACGTCCACCCGGGCTGGTCGGGGGCCATCAACCACGTAGTCCAGGTTGCAGTCCTCGCCGGGCCGGGCCAGGTTGATGGTAGGCGGGATCATACCTGCCTTCATGCTGAGCAGGCAGATCACACTCTCCAGCGCACCGGCCGCACCCAAGAGATGTCCGGTCA
Source organism: Bacillota bacterium (assembly GCA_046484105.1). Lineage (GTDB taxonomy): Bacteria > Bacillota > Sulfobacillia > SLMV01 > SLMV01 > PWUC01. The sequence continues at coordinate 5,109 of JAWOBW010000196.1, read as the reverse complement.
TGGACTTGGTGGAGCTGACTGGAACCTGCTTCGCCCTCTCGCCGAACACCGTCTCCACCGCCTTCGACTCCGCCACGTCTCCGCTGGGAGTGCCCGTGCCGTGGGCATTGATGTAGTCGATGTCGTCCGGAGTCAGGCCGGCATCCCGGATGGCCAGGGACATGGAGCGCGCCCCGCCCTCACCCGAGGGAAGCGGCGCGGTCACGTGATAGGCGTCATTGGTGGCGGCATACCCCAGCAGCTCGCCCAGGACCTCCGCCCCCCTCGCCTCTGCGTGTTGCAGGGTCTCCAGAACCAGTGAGACGGCACCCTCTCCCACCACGAATCCGTCCCGGTCGGCGTCAAAGGGCCGACAGGCCGCCTCGGGATCATCGTTGCGGGTTGACAACGCCTTCATGGAGGCGAAACCCGCCAGGGAAATGGGCACGATTCCCGCCTCAGCTCCCCCGGTCAGGATCACGTCCGCATCGCCCCGCTGCAGAATGCGAAAGGCCTCTCCGATCGCGTGAGCTGAAGCTGCACACGCCGTGGTCAGAGTCATGTTCGGCCCGCGCGCTTTCAGATCGATTCCCACATAACCGGCTGCCATATTGGTGATCATCATGGGGATGAGGAAGGGACTGACCCGGCGGGGCCCCTTCTCATAATATGTCTCCATCTGATCACACAGGGAGGAGATTCCCCCCTGTCCCGTGCCTAGAATCACGCCCACCCTCTCCGGGTGCAGCCGGCCGACGTCTAGGGCCGCATCATCCACTGCCTCGCGGGCGGCTGCCATCGCGTAATGACAGTATGGATCCATGCGGCGCGCCTCCCTGCGGTCCAGGTACTGCCCGACGTCGAAATCCCTGACCTCCGCCGCAATCCTGACCGCATGGTCACTGGCGTCGAACTTGGTGATCGGTCCAATACCGGACCGGCGGGCCATCAGATTCTCCCACAGGTCCCCAGGCTTCAGCCCCAGGGGAGTGATGACCCCCAGCCCCGTGACCACAACTCTGTTGCTCATTTTCCTCAGCTCCAATGTCACTCCATGTGCTGTTCGATGTAGTTGACGGCATCCCCGACGGTGACAATTTCCTCCACGTCCTCGTCCGGGATATTCAGATCAAACTCCTCCTCCATGGACATGATCAATTCCACCAGGTCGAGCGAGTCAGCTCCCAGGTCCGCGGCAAACTCCGCGTCGGGGAAGATCTCCGACTCGTCCAGCCCCAGCTGCTCGACCAGCATCTCGCGTATGCGATCCAGAATCTCTTCCTTGCCCATAATCACTGCACCTCCCACGTATTGTTCGCTCGCACCCTACAGGCCAACGCTCAGACCTCCGTCGACCACCAGCACCACTCCCGTGATGTATGAGGCGGCGGGTGAGGCCAGAAAGCACACTGCCTCGGCCACCTCGCCGGGTTCACCCGGACGCCCCACTGCCGTCCTCTGCGCCACATTGTCGTACCAGTTCTCGGGCATCTGCTCGGTCATCTGCGTCCTTATCAGGCCCGGGGCCACGGCATTGACCCGAACGCCCCGCGCCCCCGCCTCCGCGGCCAGGCTGCGGGTCAGACCCACCAGTGCTGCCTTCGACGCCGCGTAGTTGCACTGCCCCGCGTTGCCCATGAGGCCGGCCACCGAGGACACATTGACAATGGCTCCACTCCGCCCGCGCATCATGTTCCGCAGGGCGCGCTTGCAGGTGTGAAATACGCCATCCAGGTTGACCCGCAGCACCTGGGACCAGGCCTCCTCGCTCATCCTCAGAAGCAGCGAGTCCCTGCTGATTCCTGCATTGTTGACCAGGATCTGCACCGGGCCCCACCGCTTCTCGACGGCGCTGAAACAGTCATCTACCTGCCCCGGGTCGGTGACATCGACTCGGACGGGAAAGGCCCGCCCTCCGTCCGTACAGATGCTGGAGACCACCGCCTCCGCATCCTCCTGCTCTCTGTCGCCCAGGTAGCCCACGGCCACCCGGGCCCCTCCGGCTCCCAGCCGGAGGCTCGTCGCCTTGCCGATGCCGCTCGACCCTCCCGTCACGAGGGCCACTTCTTCATTGAAGATCACAGCTGATTCGCCACCTCCTCAATTTCCCCGGAGGTCTCACAGGTCATGCCCCGGCCGCGACGCTCAATTCGCCGGAGGAAACCGTTGAGAACCTTGCCGGCGCCCACCTCGACGAAGGTCTTCACGCCGCGGTCCAGCATCAGCCGGATAGATTCCTCCCACCGAACCGGCGAGGACATCTGCTGCAGCAGGGCCTTTCGAATCTCGTCCGGCTCCACCACCTCCCGGGCCCAGACGTTGGCCACCACGGGAAACTCCGCCCGCCTCAGCGTCACCTCCGCCAGGGCCGCGGCCAGCCTCTCCGCCGCCGGCTCCATCAGGGGACAGTGGAAGGGGGCGCTGACCTCCAGGGTGACCGCGCGGCGGGCGCCCATCTTGCTGAGCGCCTCACATGCCCGGGACACCGGCCCGGCCTGACCCGATATCACGATCTGCCCGGGGCAGTTGAAGTTGGCCGCGCGGACCACGCCCTCGCCCTCCTCTTCGATCTGGGCGCAGAGGGTCTGGACGATCTCCGCCTCCAGGCCGATTATCGCCGCCATGGCCCCGACCCCCGGCGGCACTGCCTCCTGCATGAATCTGCCCCGGCGATTGACCAGCACGCAGGCATCCTCGAGATCCAGCGCACCGGCGGCCACCAGCGCCGAGTACTCTCCCAGGCTCAGCCCCGCGGCGAACTCGGGCCGGCGCTCGACCCGCCTCCCCAGTTCCTCCCAGGCAGCCGCACTGAGGGTCAGCAGCGCGGGCTGAGTGTATTCAGTCAGGTTCAGGCGTTCGGCGGGCCCGTTGACGCACAGGTCCGCCACGTCCCACCCCAGGGCGGAGGAGGCCCGCGAGAAGACCTCGCGCGCCCGGGCAGACTCCCTCAACAGGTCCTCTCCCATGCCCACGTATTGCGCTCCCTGTCCCGGAAACATCAATGCGTATCGCTCAGTCAATGGTGAACACCCCCAGTGATCCCGGGCCGAGGTGAGCACCCAGAACCGGACCGATGATGAATTCCTCGACCTCCACCGCCGGGTCCAGATTCTCCTTCAGTTCGCCACCGCCGCAGTCCTCTCCGGCCGACATGATGCCCACGAAGCCGGGCCTTTTCGCCTCCCCTATGAACTGGATGAACCGCGCCCGCACCTCGTCGGCGCCGCTGCATCGTCCGGCCGGGATCATCTCGCCCTCGCGCAGGGAATACATGCTCGGCCTGAAGGGCCTCGTCGCCGCCCTGCTCAGACTCTGCAGCCACCCGCCCGAACCGGAGGCGGTCAGTCGCTCCGGATCGTGGGCATAGACCATGACCCTGATCCTGGACAGAATGGAGTAGACCAGATCCACTATCTCCTCCCTGGAGTGATCTCCTCCCACCAGGGCGGCCGTCTCCGTCACCACCTGCCCCAGGGGAGGTCCGATCAACCCGGAGTCGATCACCTTGACCCCGGCCCCGCCCAGCATCTCCGCCGCCAGGTGTGCCGCGTGGAGAGTGCCGCTCAGCCCCCCTGCGGCGTGGATCGACAGTATGGCGACGTCGGATTGCGCCTCCCGCAGTATTCCGCGGTAGGTGTTGTAGAAGTCGCCCGGGGTCGGCTGCGCCACCCTCACCGGCCCGCCGCACTCCGCCACCGCCCGCCAGAAAGACGCCGGGGTGCAGAACACCGGAGACGGGTCCCTCCCGACGTATGCGGTCACCGGCACCTCCCTGATCCCGAGGGCACGGGCCTTCTCGGGCGCGATGTCGGCGGAGCTGTCCGTCACCACGGCAATCTCAGTCAAGGCGATCACTCTCCTCCAGCATTCTCAGGGCGGCGGCGGCCCAGCTCAGGCCCGCCCCGAAGGTCACCGCCAGGACGTTGTCTCCCGGGCCCACCACTCCGCTATCCCACGCCTCGCTCAGGGCGAGGGGAACGGACGCGGCGGACGTGTTCCCGTACCGGTCCAGGTTGATGTAGACTTTCTCCATCGGAATGCCCAGCCGGCCGGCGGAGGCGTCGATGATCCTCCGGTTGGCCTGGTGGGGTATGTAGCAGTCGATGTCGGCGAAACTCAGACCCGCCCTCGCCACCACCTCCCGGGCTGATCTGCTCATCGCCCGGACGGCGAACTTGAAGACCTCCCGCCCGTTCATCTTCAGGTAGTGCAGCCGCTCCCTGACCGTCTCCTCACTGGCCGGCCTGCGAGAGCCACCGGCCGGCATCTGCAGGTGGTGGGCCCCGCTGCCGTCGTTGCCCAGGTAGGTGCTCAGGATCCCGGTTCCCGGACGGCAGGGCCCCACCACCGCCGCACCGGCGGCGTCGCCAAACAGCACGCAGGTGCCCCGGTCCTCCCAGTCGGTGATCTTGGAGAGGATGTCTCCGGCGGCCACCACCACGTGGTCCGCCGCCCCGCTGGCCACGAACTGGTGGGCAATGGCCAGCCCGTACACGAACCCAGTGCAGCCGACTCCCAGATCGAAGGCCGCCGCCCCGGGGGCGCCCAGTTCCTCCTGCATCAGGCAGGCGGTGGAGGGAAAGCTGGTATCCGGGGTCACCGTCGCCGCGATGACCATGTCCACGTCGCGGCCGGTGAGGCCGGCCTGTTCGAGGGCTTGGCGCGACGCGGCCAGGGCCAGATCGGACGTGGCCACATCGTCACCGGCGATCCGTCTCTCGGAGATCCCGGTGCGGGTGACAATCCACTCGTCGGAGGTATCCACCATCTTCTCCAGGTCCTCGTTAGTCAGTACCCGGTCTGGGACTGACCGTCCCAGCCCCCACACCCCAGCATTCCGCTCAGTCATGTATCTCCGACCTTTCCGCGAGATAACGCTCAATGAGATCCGGAACCCCGGCCAGGGACGCCCTGTGCGCCTTGCCCAGGGCGCTGGTAATGGCCCGGGGACCGGAGCTGCCGTGGCACTTGATGACCATGGAGCGGACTCCCAGAAGCGCTGCCCCCCCGTATTTGTGATAGTCAAACTGCCGCAAAGTCTCCTCCAAACTGGCCCTCAGTGCAGCATCCCCGCCTTCACGGTCCCCCGATCCGCCGGGGGCGCTGGCGGTGATGTCAATCAGCGCGCTC
>JAWOBW010000170.1:0-4072 GCA_046484105.1 Bacillota bacterium | reverse complement strand
CCCTCGACGAGGTACCTTATGTCCTGGGCTCCGGGCCCGGGCTCCCGGGTCACCGCCGGCAGAGGCTCGGCCGGTGGCTCCTCCACTTCATCTTCTGGCTCCTCCTCGTTCGGAGGTGGCTCCTCGGATTCGGGGGGCTCCTCCTCGGCCGCCGGTGGGGTCTCCGGCGGCAATTCGGCCTGCGGCAGGATAATGAGGTAGTAGACGGCAGCGGCTGAGAGAAGCAGCAGGACCGCGCTCGCGAAGATCCACACCCGGGCGCCCCTGGACTGCCGGGCGCGCCTGAGAGTGATCTTGCCCGTCCCGGGAGTACGGGCGAGCCCGTCCACCAGGGGCGGTTCCCCGTCCTTCGCCTGCCACTGGCTGAACTTCTCCAGCAGGGGACGGCTGTCCATGCCCAGCTGCTGGCAGTAGCGCCGCAGGATGCCGCGGGCATAGACGTGGGCGGGCAGTGAGTCCCCGTCACCCTCTTCCAGGGCCTCGAGATATCTGGAACGAATCTTGGTCTCTCTCTGGATATCCTCCAGCTTGAGGCCCAGGGACTCCCTCCTGGCTCGCAATTCCCTGCCTATTTCCTCCAGCAATTACAGTCCCCCCAGCTCACGGTCTGAGGCGATTCAGCAGTCTGGGAAAGGGAACCGCCTCTCGTATGTGTTCGAGCCCCGCTATCCAGGCCAGCATCCTCTCTATGCCCAGACCGAATCCCGAATGGGGAACCGACCCGTACCGGCGCAGATCGAGGTACCATTCGAAATCCTCTTCGGGGAGGTTATGCTCCCGGACCCGCCTCAGCAGAAGATCCTCGTCGTCAATTCGCTGACTTCCGCCGATGATCTCTCCGTAACCCTCCGGCGCCAGCAGGTCCGCCGCCAGGGCCACCTCGGGCCGTTCGGGATCCGGCTCCATGTAGAAGGCCTTGGTCTGCACGGGGAACCTCTCCACGAAGACCGGCCGGTCAAAATGACGCGCGATCTCCGTCTCGTGGGGCGCCCCGAAGTCATCTCCCCACTCCAAAGGCAGGTCCGCCTCCCGCAACAGCTCCAGGGCGTCATCGTAGCTTATGCGGGGAAAGGGCGTCTCAACTCTTTGTAGGACCTGCGTCTTCCGCCCCAGCGTCTCCAGGTCGTCGGCGTTGTGCCTCAGTATCTGGCGAACCACGTGCTCCACCATCTGTTCCTGCAGCCGGAGGTTGTCCTCGTAGGTGTAGTAGGCCATCTCCGGCTCGAGCATCCAGAACTCGATCAGGTGCCGGCGAGTCTTGGATTTTTCCGCTCTGAAGGCGGGACTGAAGCAGTAGACCTTGCCCAGGGCGGCACAGGTGGCCTCGCTGTACAGCTGACCGCTCTGCGTCAGGTAGGCCGCCTCTCCGAAATAATCGGTCTCGAAGAGGGTGGTGGTGCCCTCGCAGGCGTTCGGAGTGAGTATCGGCGTATCTACCCGCACGAACCCGTCCTCCCGGAGAAAGCCCTCGAGTTCCCGCATGAGACGGTCTCTCACCCGCAACACGGCGGTCTGCCTCGGAGTGCGCAGCCAGAGGTGACGCTTGTCCAGCAGGAATTCGACCCCGTGCTCCTTCAGAGCCAGGGGATAGTCCTCCGCCCGCTGCATCACCTGCAGGTCGGTCAGCTGCAGCTCGTGACCGCCAGGAGACCGGGAGTCGGCCCTGACTACACCCCGGACGATCAGCGATGATTCCTGACCGAGCGAGTTGATTTCGTCCCAGACCTCCTCCGGAAGATCCGCGGCCGAGGCCACGGCCTGGACCACTCCGGTTCCGTCGCGGACAAGCAGGAAGGCTATCTTCCCGCTGGACCGCCTGTTGTATAGCCAGCCCCGGACCCTCACCTCCTCGCCGACGAAGTCCCTGAGCCGACGCACCGTCACAGAACCCGGTTCGCGTGAAGCTGAAGCCATGAACAAACTCCCTCCATCACCTAGGCACGGGGCACCGACCTATCTCCCCGGAGATGAGTGGTGCCCCTTGAGTCCGTATTTGAAGAGAAGCACTCATTCAGCAGGAGAAGACTCTTGCACATCCTCGGCCAGCCGCTCCAGTAATTCTTCCAGCTGGGACATCAGTTCGCCGTACCGGGCCCACTGCCCGTTCCGCACGGCATCCTGCGCCCGCTGGAACAGGTCCCAGGCCCGACCGATCAGTTCCATCTCCGTGCCGGGAATAACCACGCCCTCCCCGGGCTCCTCCGTGACCGGTGGCCGAACCCCGAACAGGATCTCGATCGTCTCGTTCAGGTCCCGGCCCATGGCCACCCGGTTGCCGTAGGCGGCGATCACCCGCCGCAGCTCCGGCAGTGCCGTGTCAGCGGCCTCCAGGTAGACGGGTTCCACGTACAGTATGGAATCGTCTATGGGTATGGCCATCAGGTTGCCCCGGATCACCCGGGATCCCGCCTGGCCCCAGAGGGTGAAGAGCTCGGAGATCTGAGCATTCTGGTCGATGCGAGCCTCGATCTGTCGTGGCCCCAGCACCGTCTTGCCCTTCGGCATCTTGTAAACCAGGAGGTCGCCATACCGGTCTCCGTCGGATCGTCCCGCCACCCAGGAGATCATGACGTCGCGCTGTGAGGGAGTGAAGGGAGACATGAGTATGAATTCCTGCTCCTGACTGTCAGACCCGGGCAGGCTCATCAGCAGGTAGTAGGGGTCCATCCGCGCCGGCTGCCCGGCGAAAACCTCCTCGGGATACTCCCAGAGGTCCTCCTTGTTGTAAAATACGACCGGATCCTGCATGTGATAGGTCCGGTACATATCCATCTGGGGTCCGAACAGTCCCTCCGGATAGCGCACGTGCGCCTGCAGTTCCTCCGGCATGTCCTCCCTCGGCCGGAACAGATCCGGGAAGATGGCGCTGTACGTCTGGATCAGCGGATCCTCCTCGTCGAATACGTAGAAGGTCACATCCCCGTTGTATGCGTCCACCACTATCTTCACCGAGTTGCGGATGTAGTTGAACTGGTGCTGGTAGGGCTCTGAGTAGGGATAGCGACTGGTGACCGTGTAGGCATCCTGGATCCAGAACATGCGACCCTCGTCCCGGGAGAGAATTACGTAGGGATCGTCGTCGTACCGCAAAAAGGGCGCCAGGCGGCGCACCCGCTGGCCAATGTGGCGGTAGTACATGACTCTCGACTCGGGCGTGATGGAACCGCTGAGCAGGAAGTTGTAGTCGCTGAAGCGGAGGGCGAACAGGCTCCTTCGGCCCAGCCCCTCCACGAGCACTCCTCCCCTCCCGTCATAGTGAGTATAGACATTGGTGGCTCCCATGGGATAGTGCAGCTCCGGCCTCTCGGTGTTGGCTATGACGTATTCGGTGGTCATCTCCCCAAAGTAAATGGCCGGGTTCGTCACCTCGATGTCGACCTCACTGACTGGCGGGATGTCCCGGATGTACATCACGGGCAGCCCTTCCTCGGTGAACTGGGCGGCGGGACTCATCACCACCCCGTGACCGTGGGTATACTGCAGCCGCTTGTTCACCCAGGTCTCCGCCCCCGGCACCCGGTCGTAGTCCAGCTCCCGGGCCGCAATCAGCACCTGCTGATACCTGTCGTCGATGACGTAGCGGTCGACGTCGGCATCGGGAAACTCGTAGTACGCGCGTATGGTGTGCAGCTGCCGGTAGCTGGCAAGGAGGGGGCGCCAGTCCCACAGGCGGACGTTCTCCAGGGTCTCCATGTTCTCCTCGAGATCGTCCCAGGTCAGGGTCTCCGTCGCGGGAAACTCCCTCTCCTCCACCCGGTCCAGACCGAAGGCGGCCCGGGTGTTGGCGATGTTGTACTCAATGAACCGCGTCTCCCGGGTGATCTCGTTGGGCGCCACCACCAGCCGCTGGATGATGGCCGGGTATCCCGTCCCCAGGGCCAGCGAACCGATCAACATGATCCCCACCGCGGCGTAGAGCCAGCGGATGTCCCTCGCCCTGATGTACCAGAGCGCCACCAGGGCCGACAGAACGGCGAGGATGGACATGACGCGAAACACCGGCAGCTGGGCGTGAATGTCGGTGTAGCTGGCTCCAAATGCCACCCCCCGGGGCGAATAGACCAGGTGGTAG
>JAWOBW010000159.1:0-3406 GCA_046484105.1 Bacillota bacterium | reverse complement strand
CGGACCCGTGGTTATCGAGGCCAAGGTGGGCTCGACTGCAGCGGGTGCATCCCCGGGGCGGGGCAGTCATCATCCCGAGCGGAGGGATGCGGTTCGCTCCTACGCTCCCACCGGCCACCGTCACCAGGCGGAACTGGTCGAGCGGCTGGGACATGCCGCCCGGGCGGGAGGGACCTCGCTAGATGAGGGCGACCTGCACTTTTCCGCCACCGCGGTTGAGCTGGTGCGCGGAGTCCTGGTGACGGCCCACTGCTTCCCGCGGGAGCGGGTCAGCGAGCGGCAGCTGTGGGGCCTGTATCGGGAGTGCTACAGTGATGAACCCTTCATCCAGATCGTGAAGCAGAGAACGGGGATATATCGGTATCCGGAACCAAAGCTGGTGGCTGGAACCAACCGGTGCGAGGTGGGATTCGAGGTGGATGCCGACAGTGGGCGCATTGTGGTTCTGTCCGCCCTGGACAATCTGGTCAAGGGAGCGGCCGGCAATGCAGTGCAGGTCATGAACCTCATGTGTGGCCTGCCGGAGGAAACGGGGCTGGATTTCATAGCAGTGCATCCATAGAAGGGAGATGTCGATGCTAGTCTTGAAGATTGGCGGGGGACTCACCATCGATCGCGGCGCCTTCTGCCGGGACGCGGCTTCGCTGGTGCGGGAAGGACGGCAGGTGGTGCTGGTGCACGGGGGGTCGGCGGAGACGGATGAGGTTTCCCTGCGCCTGGGAAAGCCGCCCCGGTTTGTGACCTCGGTCTCCGGCTACCGCAGCCGGCTTACCGACGAGAAGACGATGGAGATCTTCAGCATGGTCTACGCCGGCAAGCTCAACACTGCCTACACCTCACTGCTGAGGCAGCTCGGGGTGAACGCCCTGGGTCTGTCCGGCGTGGACGGGGGACTGGCCGCAGCGCAGAGGAAGGAAGCGCTGAAGATAGTGGAGGACGGCCGGCGCCGGGTTCTCCGGGGCGACCGCAGCGGACGGATCGAGAGGATCAACGGCTCTCTCCTGAGGCTGCTGCTGCGGGAGGGGTATGTGCCGGTGGTCAGTCCTCCCGCCATCAGCCGGCGGGGCGAGGTGCTCAACGTGGACGGGGACCGCATGGCCGCGGCCATAGCCGGTGAGCTGGGAGCCGAGGTCCTGGTCATGTTCACCGACCGCCCGGGCTTTCTGCGCGATCCGGACTGCGAGGAGTCGCTCATTGAACGGGTGAGTGCAGAGGATCTCGAGGAGATGGGAGAGTGCGCCCGGGGGAGGATGAGGATCAAGCTGCTGGCCGCGAGGGAGGCCCTGGATGCCGGGGTGTCCCGCGTGATCATAGCCGACGGCCGGAGGACGGAGAGTCCGGTGCGCAGCGCCCTGGCCGGGGAAGGCACGGTCATCGCCGCCGCCAAATCGGGGGAGAGGGCGTGGGCGCGGTGACGGGAAGAGTTCACGAGGGGGAGCTGTTCAGCGATCGGGGCCTGACCCTGGTGCGGGGATCGGGAGCGCTGGTCTACGACGACCAGGGGCGGGAGTATGTGGACTGCATCGCGGGGCACGGGGTGGCGTCGCTGGGTCACTGCAACCCCCTGGTGGTCGAGGCGATCACCCGACAGGCACGCCGGCTGATTACCTGCAGTGCCGCCTTCGAAAGCGACGTCCGCACCGCCTACCTGGAAAGACTGGCCGGGGTCACCCCCGGGAACCTGGATCGCTTCTTTCTGTGCAATTCCGGTGCGGAGGCGGTGGAAGCGAGCATCAAGCTGGCCCGCCTCAGCACCGGTCGGACCGAGCTGGTGGCGGCAAAGCGGGGGTTTCACGGCCGGACTGCGGGCGCCCTCAGCCTGACCTGGAATCCGCGGCAGCGGGAGATGTTCGCACCCCTGGTTCCGGGCGTGCGGCACGTGACCTTCGACGACGGTGACGAGATGGCGGGGGTGGTAGACGGGAACACGGCCGCCGTCATCCTGGAGGTGGTGCAGGGTGAGGGCGGGATTCACTGCGGTTCGCCCGAGTACTTCCGCCGGGTGCGGGATATCTGCGAGGAGAGGGGAGCCCTGCTGATCATCGACGAGGTGCAGACCGGCTTCGGCCGCACCGGGCGGTGGTTTGCCGCCGAGGGTGTCGGGGTGGTGCCGGACATGCTGTGCATGGCCAAGGCCATCGCCGGGGGACTGCCCATGGGCGCCGTCGCCCTGGGGCCGCGGGTGCGCAACCTCTTCCCCCTGGCGCACGGCAGTACCTTCGGGGGGAATCCCCTGGCCTGCGCCGCCGCACTGGCGACCCTCAACTGCATCGAGGACTGGGACCTGGTGGAACGGGCGCGGGTGAACGGGCGGTGGTTTCTCCGTCAGCTCGGAGGAATCCGGGCAGACGCCATCCGGCAGGTCAGGGGGATCGGGTTGATGGTGGGGGTGGACCTGCGCACCAGGGTCACGCCCCATCTGAAGAAGCTGCAGGAGCGGGGAGTGCTGGCGCTGGCGGCGGGAGCCACCGTGATGCGGTTTTTGCCCCCGCTGGTGATAGAGCGATCCGAACTGGAGAGGGTCTGCTTCGTACTGGAGGAGGTCCTGCGGAAGTGAGGCCGGCCTCTCATGAGGAAAGGGAACTGTTACTGAACCTGGTGCGGAGGTATTCACCCTCCGGCCGCGAGGAGGAGGCGGCGACGTATCTGGTCGAATGGCTGCGGAGCCGCGGCCTGAGGGCCCATCTGGACGGCGCGGGCAACGCGTGTGCCCGCTGGGGGCGGGGCGCGGCGACGCTCTGCCTGCTCGGGCACATTGATACCGTCTCCGGCCGGCTGCCGGTCGGGGTGAGAGGAGACCAGTTGACCGGGCGCGGGGCGGTGGACGCCAAGGGGCCGTTGGCCGCCATGACCTCCGCGCTGGTGCGGGTATCGAGGACCCTGGAGGAACCAGAGGACGCGACAGTCTTACTGGTGGGGGCGGTGGACGAGGAGGGCGGGTCACGGGGCGCGCGTTACCTCCTGCGGGGGGCGGCCGCCCCCGCCGCTACCGTCATCGGCGAGCCCAGCCGTTGGGATCGGCTGACCTTGGGATACAGGGGGAGCGTCGGCGGGACCCTGACGGTTCGAATGCCGCGGGTGCACACTGGCGCCGGGGTGGCCACGACGCCGGAGGAGGCGGTCCGCATCTGGACGGAGATAGTCGACTGCGCCGCCCGGTACAATGCGGCGGAGGAGGAGGAGGAGGGGACCCCGGCCCCCCTCTTTCGCTCCCTGTCGCCGCGGTTGACCGGGCTCTCCTCCGGAGGCGACGCCGGTGAGGGCTGGGCTGAGATCGAGTTCACCGTCCGCATCCCGCCCGGGCTGAGCGCGGCCCAGGTGAAGACGAGTCTGCAGGATCTGGTCTGCCCCCACCGGGTCCGCTTTCGGGGCGATGAGGATCCCTTCATTGCCGAGCGCAACTCCC
>JAWOBW010000091.1:0-2752 GCA_046484105.1 Bacillota bacterium | reverse complement strand
AGACAGGAGGTTACTGTGAGCAGTAGAGCGATCATGGGCCTCACCCTTATTGTCCTCATTGCACTGGCCTCGTTGTGCGGATGCTCGCCGGCAGTTCGCGAGACCGATCCAGATGACAGCCCGGAAGGAGAAGGCTCGCAGTCCGGAGAAACCCACCCGGCATTGGTACTGGAGCACCTGGGCCAACGGATCGAGGACCTGGGGGGTATCCACACGATAGAGTACCTCGACCTGGTGGGCGAGCGTACTGTTGTGCGGGATTCCGATTCAATCGAAGAGGTGACCGGGTGGATACTGCAGGCGGAGTACGAGTCTGATTGTTTTCCCGAGCGAGACACCGGCGGTGGAATCCTGGGGAAGATGGTGTTGACCGGGGAGGATACCTTGGAGATCTCGGTGCACTTCGATTTCCTGTGGGTTGACAATACGACCTACGCTCTCGATGAGGAGACGGTTGTAGAAATGAACCGCTTTCTCAGGGAACCCCGTTAAGGGGATGGGGTAACGAGGTCCCTGAGTGGGTCAACGAGGCGCCCGGTTCCCGGGGCTGGCTGGCGGAGAATCACTCAGACCATCCTGATGGCGAACTCTGGGCAGCGCGGGGCGCAGTATCCGCACAGTATGCACCTGTCCGTCTTGATCTTGCATACGCCGTCTTCGAGGTAAAGGGCCTCGTTGGGACAGTACTCTATACACGTGCCGCAGCCCTTGCACAAGAAGGAGGCGATGAACACCCGCTTGCTGTTACGGGATGTTTCCTCCCAGAGCTCATCGTCTATCTCCGAGTCGTGCAGCAACGCTATGTTCACCAACAGCTCTTTTGCGCTCACCATGCCCACCGCCACCACATCGATTCCCTCGAGTGAGGTGACGAAGCTGAGAGCCTCCCGTCGCTGGTCCAGCAGGTTGCCGCCGGCAAAGGCCTTCATCGCATACACGGGCTTGCCCGCGTCGCGCACTACTTCAATGGCCCGGATCATGTCGTCCCGGTCGCCGTCGAGTACGCCCTGGCCGGTCATGTTGATCAGGGGAAAGACGACGTCTACCGAGTCCTCGGATGCCGCGCGCTCAACTACAGTGACGGAGTGGGTGGATATTCCCGCCCGTCCGATGATCCCTCGCGCCTTGCAGTCCGCCAGGCATTCCAGGGCGCCGCGCCGCACCTCAAAGACATCCGGTTTGACCCTGGCCGCGTGCAGGTGGAAGATGTCGATGTGCTGCAGGCCGAGCTGCTCCCGGGCCTCCATCACCGCCTCCTCCATATCCTCGTACGATTCCGCCGCGGACTTGGTGGCGACGTAGATCTTGCCGCCGGTGTACCTGTCCAGGGCCCAGCGGATGTGGGGATAGGTGCCGTAGCTCTGGGCGGTGTCAATGAAGTTGACTCCGCGCTCAAAGGATTCGAGCAGGATCCTGCCGCCCTCCTCGGCGGATAGATCCCGGCCCATCGGTCCCATGGGCAGCACTCCGAAGCACAAGGTGCTCACCTTCCAGTCCGCGCCCCAGTCGATCATTTTCATTTCTCACACCTCCCGGGAGTGCACATTGTCTTCGAGTTCGAGCCCGTCGGGCTTTTTTCGCACTGCGCGTCTCAAATACCTTCGACGGCGGAGTGCGATCTCCTGGGATTTCCGAGATTTGCGCCTGCCGGGATTGAGGTGCCGCAGTGCGGAGCCGTCAGGGTCGGTAGCCCGGCGGTATGGGTGATGCTCGCAGGATTGCCGCCGCGGGTGGAGAAGGATGATCCGGGCTGGCCGTGCGCCGGTCGCGGAGGGGAGGGACTTTCGTGCAGAGAACACACCTCTTGCTCACCGGTTGCGTACACATCAAACCGCGGGATCAACAGATTGCCGCTTCGCTGAGAATGGTGCTGAATCTGCCGCATGTCGGGGAGCACATCCTGTTCCTGCTGCACCGCGGACTGCAGCTGCAGTCTGTCTCGGGCGCGGGAGTACTTGATTGGGAACCGGACGATGCGGTCGCGGCTCCCTTCTCCCCTGAGGCGGAGGGGATCAGGGTCCGGCTGCAGGAGATTCCGGGCGGAAATGAGCCGATTCGGCTTCACCTCGCCTACTCGGGGCGGATCGGCGTCACCGAGTGGAGGAGCAACCGGATCACGGCCGAATGGGTGGAACTGGGCCTATACAGCCCGTGGTTTCCCCTGATGATGGAGGGCCCGGATCCGCTGCCCCTCGACTACGACCTGGAAGTGACGGTGGAGGGCGGGTATCAGCTGGCGGGTGCGGTCGAACGCACTGCACGCGGGTGGCGGTTGGTCTCGGAACGGACCGGCCAGGACGCGTTGCTTCTCGCCGCGCCCGAGTTTCATCGCCTGAGCAGGACCGACGGCAATGTTGCGGTTGAGGTGCAGCTCACCCGCAGGGATGATCTGGCCGCTGCCGGCGAACTGGCTCAGGGTGCTGTCGAGCTGCTGGGCTTCTACCGGGACTGGTTTCACGATGACGGCGGCCGGGAGGTGACGGCGGTCATCGCGCCGCGCCGCATCGGCGGCGGCTACGTGCGGGGTCCACTGATGGTCCTGTCAGTGGATGTGCTGGAGGGGATGCAAACGAGGGAGCTGGGGATCTTCAAGTGGCTGGCCCACGAGATTGCCCATCTGTGGTGGAACCGGGCTCCCTCGGGCAGCTGGGAGGACTGGCTCAATGAATCCATCGCCGAGTACTGCGCCCTGCGGGCGGTGGCCGCACATCACTCCGAGGAGGGTTTCGTCAAGTTGATGAGTGAGAAGCGT
>JAWOBW010000082.1:0-10171 GCA_046484105.1 Bacillota bacterium | reverse complement strand
GAGCGCGGTTCTGGAAGGTGTCGGGCTGATCGTGGCGGATCCCAGAGACATCGAACTCTCCGAGATCGCCGACGTCCATCTCCAGCAGCGCCCCGGCTCCGATGTGGCACTGGTCAACGCCATGATGAACGTCATAATCGAGGAGAACCTGGCCGACGAGAACTTCATAGCGCAGCGCACGGAGAACTTCGAGGCAGCTGCGGCAGTCATCAGGGAGTGTACTCCCGAGAGGGCCTCCGAGATCACCGGCGTCCCCGCCGAGGACATCGTCAGGGCGGCCCGCCTGTACGCATCTGCCGACCGCGGCTCCATATACTTCGCCATGGGCATAACCCAGCATCACACGGGCACAGACAACGTTCTCTCCCTTGCCAATCTGGCCATGCTCTCTGGCAACGTGGGACGCGAGGGAACCGGCGTGAACCCGCTGCGAGGCCAGAACAATGTCCAGGGGGCCTGTGACATGGGCGCACTCCCCAACGTCCTCCCCGGATACCAGGCAGTCGGAGATGATGAGCTGCGTCGCAGATTCGAGGAGAAATGGGGCACAGCTCTGCCTGAGGACCCGGGGTTGACCGTCGTCGAGATGATGCAGGCTGCGGGCGACCAGATAAGGGCGATGTACATAATGGGGGAAAACCCCATGGTATCTGACCCCGACCAGAAGCACGTCGAGGAGGCCCTGGAGAAACTCGACTTCCTGTTGGTCCAGGACATCTTCCTCACGGAGACGGCGCAGTATGCTGACGTGGTTCTTCCCGCAGTCAGCTTCGCCGAGAAGGAGGGCACCTTCACGAACACGGAGCGCAGGATACAGAGAGTGCGCAGCGCGGTGTCTCCTCCCGACTCGGCCCGCCAGGATTGGCAGATCATATGTGAGCTGGCGGAGAAGATGGGATACGATATGTCGAATTCGCATCCCGCGGAAGTGATGAGGGAGATCGCATCCCTGACCCCGATCTACGGCGGCATCAGCTACGACCGCATTGAGGATCGCGGCCTGCAGTGGCCATGCCCCCATGCGGATCACCCGGGAACCCCTTACCTGCACAGAGATCAGTTCAGCCGCGGTCTGGGCCGATTCCACCCGGTGGAGTACATTCCGCCGGCAGAGACACCGGACGCGGAATACGACTTCGTCCTCATGACCGGCCGCATGCTGTATCATTTCCACACCGGGACCATGACGCGCAGGTCGCAGGCCATCGACCGACACGAACCGGACGGCTACGTGGAGATGAACCTCGATGACTGCGAGAGACTCGGCATCTCCGAAGGTGATCGCGTGAGGATCACATCCCGGCGGGGTTCGGTGCAGACCTTCGTCCGCGCGGGCAGGAGGGTTCTGCCCGGTCACCTATTCATGCCCTTCCACTACGCCGAGAGTGCGGCCAACCGGCTGACCGGCACCGCCCTTGACCCCGTTGCGAAGATACCTGAACTCAAGGTGTCGGCAGTTAAGGTGGAACGAGCCAGCTGATATGATATAACACCTGTTTCGGGTGAGGCCGGGCCTCACCCGAAACACTACTGACACACCGCCCACCGAGGGCACACCCACATAACACCGCAGTAGCTCGGGACACTGATGCCTGAGACTCGATGGCTGCAAAGACAGGCGGAAGGGCAAACCCCGGCCCCCCTCCACAGACTGCCCCGTCTCCGACAGAGAAGGACCCAACCCTCACCCGGCCTCCGGGCGACTGAATATCTCGTCCAGATCCAGGCTGAGCCCCGGGAATTCGGGATGGGTGAATGAATCGCCCGGACCGGCCGCAACCACCAACGCATAATCCCCGTCCCTGAGGGTGTAGGCTTCCAGTGTACTGTCCTCGGGATCTGCCAGCCAGTAGTGAGGAATCCCGGCCCTGCGATAGATGGTCATCTTCTGCAGCCGGTCCTTGCGGCGATTCGATGGTGACATGATCTCCACCACCAGATCACAGGGGCCGTCAATGCACTCCTCGCGCATGATCTCGCGACGGGCACCGGACACAAACAGCAGATCCGGCTGCACCACGTTGTCCGGTGTCAGAGTGACATCCACCGGGGCAAAAAAGAATTCACCTTCAGGATCAAAACTGGCGAAGAAATCCATCAGCTTACGGCCCAGCCTCCGCGACACTCTCTGGTGCTGCAGCGAAGGCGCCGGCTCTCTCACCAGGTGTCCCTCCAGGATCTCGAAGCGATAGCCGGGCTCTTCTGCCAGCTGCAGGTAGTCCTCGTAAGTGTATCCGCCCTGCCCAGAGTACCTGACAGGCTCCTCCTCGACTGTCGGCCCTCCTGCAGACAGGGCAGCCAATACTGCCTCCCTTTCATACCGGTACTGCCTTCCTGCCAGTTTCACGGCGGGAATCTTCCCCTGCCGTGTGTACCTCCAGATGGTCTCCACTGACAGACTCAGGGTTTCCGCCAGCTCGCGCGCGGTCAGCAATGCGCTCATGAAAGCACCTCCGGGCCCACCATACAACCCTACACAACCACAGTCAAGTCAACACAACTGCCGCTCAGATCATAATGCAACTTTCCGGCTCCAATGGCGGGGGCACAGTGAATTCGGTTGGAGTGTCCCTCCGAGTGAGTCAGTCATGGAATCTGAGAGGGGATTGCCGACCGGGAAGCGCGGGCGAGGCCCCATGACTCTGCGGCAGGCACGAGGCCTCAGTTGTGTGCGCCCGGAGTAATTCAGTCTGCAACTACCGACAGAACATCAGAAACCGTTGATGTGCGAATTCTCCCAACAGCCGTTGGACGTATCCGATGGGTGCAATATCCCGGCGGTTGGCGAGCATCCGACCCATCTCAGCCGTGTGCTAGACGTGTACGGCGATTCCTCCGTCACGGCGCGGGTCGGAGGCTCCTCGCCACAGGACGGCATCTGAACACGCCGGTGTAGCCACGGCCAGCTGCACCCGCCCCTGCAGGGTGTCGTAACCTATTGCGCCGTGCTCAACCCGGTAACCCAACCCCGCAAGTGTACTGGCGGTTGACCTCAGTATGCGGCTCTCCAGGGACACCGGCTGGCCCTCGCAATGCACCCGGGGTTGCGACACCGCCTGCAGTGGTTCCATGCCGAAATCAATCGTGTTGCACAGTGTCTGCAGAATGGCGTTGACAATGGCGTTGGAGCCAGGACTGCCCAGGACGATCTGCGGCCGGCCATCGCGAACGAGGATCGCCGGCGACATTGACGAAATCCGCGCCTTTCCCGGCGCGGGCGAGT
The DNA here is from genome assembly GCA_046484105.1 of Bacillota bacterium. GTDB lineage: Bacteria > Bacillota > Sulfobacillia > SLMV01 > SLMV01 > PWUC01. Next base: position 6,948 of record JAWOBW010000082.1, on the reverse strand, counting down.
TGGGCCTGCCTGGTTCGGGATCAAATCCGCCCAGGCAGTTGTTGTACTGAAACCCCAGCCCCGGGGTTATCACGCCGGAGCCCATGCCCAGGGTGTGAGTCACAGCCAGGGCATCCCCCTCGTCATCGCAGACCGTCAGGTGAGTGGTGGTACTGTCCGCCGGCTCCTTTTCGCCGCTGAACTGCCGCCCTGACCGGATCTCCTCCGCCGTCTGGATCGCCCACCCCGGGCTCAATAGCTCGTCCAGCGGTACGTCGACAAACGCGGGATCCCCCAGATGCTCTCTACGCTGTCCTGCGGCCGCCTGCATCGCCCCAATCAGGAGTTCCAGGTACTCTGGCGAGTTGTGCTTAAGGGAAGCCAGGTCGAACTGATCGAGGACGTTCAGCATCTGCAGCAGGGTCACTCCTCCGCCCGGCAGGGACGGCACGCGGACCTCATAGTCACGGTACTTCCCGGTCAGCGGCGCTGAAAGCACGGCCCGGTAGGACGCCAGATCCATGCGGCTGATAGAGGCTCCATTCGCTGCCCAATCATCAGTCATGACGTCCGCGATATCCCCGCGGTAGAAATCCTCTCCTCCTGCTTCAGCCAGCCGGGACACCGTGTCGGCGTAATCGGTCAACTGCACGGTCTCACCGACCTGAAGGAACTGACCATCCTCCCGCAACCATATCCGTGCCATCTCGGGGCTTGCACTGAACCTCTGCAGCTGCGTCGGTTTCGTCGGCGGCCCGGCCGGATAGGAGAAGTAGTCGGCGATGTATCGGTACAGTGGGTATCCATCTCGCAGGAACCGCTCAGCGGGACGAAGCAGCTCGGCCCAGGGCATCCGACCCCAACGCCGGTGGATTTCCATCATTCCGGCCACTGTGCCGGGAATTCCTATGGACCCGTAGCCAATCTCATTGCTCCAACCCTCAACGTATGTTTTCCCGTCGTCGGCCTTACGCACCCGATCAGCCCACATGTCTTCCCGAACCGCCCGGCCGGCGCGACCATAGAACTGCACACAGCGACTGGTGGCCGTCTCAGCCACAAAAACCTGTCCTATGCCGAAGCCGCCGATGCCACACATAAACGGATCGGCCGCTGCCTGCATGAAGACCGCGGCCACCCCGGCGTCAAATGCGTTGCCGCCGGCTCGAAGGATTTCTGCGCCCACCTCTGCCGCCGGCGGTTGCGGTGCCACCACCACACCACCCATATGTCCACGTCCTCTCCCAGGAACGATATAATTACCGAAAGCGTAGCAGAGAAACTGAAAGAGTTCAAGCAATTGCGGAAGCCCACCGAAAACCGCACCTGCTCCTACCCATCTACCTCATAGCAGTAGTGCTCCCGGACGGCAGGAAGAACTCCTTTTTTCTCTTCAGCGGGCCCGGGCACCAGGAGGACATCATATCAGCGGCCGCCTGTGGGGTCCGTCATCCCGCGCAATATCACGGACACCGGAGTCCATCCCACGTAACGCGGCGCTTCGAATCCGGGCCCCGGCTTCAGATTCTCAACGTCGTGAAGATTGTCAACTCGCACCCGGTCCCACGCGTGTATCACGGCACCGTCGCCCATGTGAATTCCGACGTGGCCCCAATTACGACAGTCGCCCCCGATCGTCCCCCAGCAATCGTAGAAGACGTAGGCTCCGCGCTGAGGTGGGTCATTCTTGTAATCGCCTGCACGGTACGCCTCCGCCGCCTCGGCAGCGCAGGTACTCTTGCCGTCAAGGATCATGTCGTTGCCCAGCTCATACGCATCCTCCACGAAGGCATAACAGCGGTGGGTATAATCGATGGCATCCAGCTCCCTCATGGCCCACCTGATCGCACTCTCAACATAGGCATCATGTTCCTCTGTCATGAAATCTCCCTTCCCCCAACGACCGCACTGTCAATGCCGTCCCATATGATCGGGGCCAAAGCAGCTTCCGACGTTGCTGTGAGGAGGGGGCCTCTGGCACCCGCCTTCTCGCCGGGCTGTAACCACCGGACAGCCCGTCGTCGTGCATCCTGTCGGAACGAGTATTCGACGAGGGCGTTCGTACACCTGCAGAGCCCGAATCCCACACGTACTGCGAATCGGCACCAGGGGGAGACGGTTAGGGAATGTGGCTCTCGGAGCTGTTCCCCGGACTCATGGCTTCGAGTAGTACATTGCGATCGCGCCATCAGTCTTTTGGCTGGCATAACAAAATCCCTTCTGCCCCGCGCCTTGATGCCCCCCGTACGAGACGGACTGAACCCCCGCTCAGACTGTGTCACCACCGGGAATGCTCACGGTGGCGATTCACCCGGTCGCGATGCGGGTATGTGGATTTATACCGTTTTCCCTTGACAGCCAATGTCCCATCGTCTATCATGACGTGAGTCAAGATGGGGCGGAGGTGTGGCGAAGACTTGCAATCTGATGCGAGGATCCGGGTCCTGAGCCCGACGGAGAAGCACGCGCTGTTGAGCCAGTTCAGCCTCAGGTATCGCTCTCCCCTGAGGAACCTGTGTATGATTCGCCTGATGCTCGAGGCCGGATTGCGCTGCGGCGAGGTTATATCCCTAGAGATCGGCTTCCTGGACCTCGAAAACGCCCGTCTGCGCGTGCGCGGCGCTCGAGCTCGCGACCGCATTGTACCGCTTGGCGACAATCTCGTGCATCTAATCCGTCTCTGGCTCTACCGCAGGCCGCGGAGCAGGTGGCTCTTCTCGACACGGGACGGCAACCAGCTTGATACACGCTACGTGCGGGACATGGTCAAACGATATGCGAAACGGGCTGACCTTCCTCAGGCCGAGAGCGTCTCTCCCCGCGTTCTTCGCTACACATATGCCGCCGATCTGTACGGATGGAGTCACGACCTGAATCTGCTACAGAAGCGGCTTGGGCATCACTATCGCTCCTCCACAGTCTCATACATGAAGATAGTGGCGACGGGAATGCAGCAGAGGAGGAGTTTATCAACCCAGGTCAACCGCGTCAGAAGCGAGGATGAGGGTCCCGAATCAGAGTGGGACTCGAATAGGCATTTCTGAAAGAGGCTTAAGACCGCGAACTTGCATCTGCCAGGCTTGACCTCACTCTACGGAAGGAGTGATCTGACGCACACCATGCGTGCAATACGTTTTGCTGCATCAGTAGTTATCCTGCTTCTTTTGATCACATCGGCATCGTGTCAGCAGGAGAGCACGCCCCTTGAGGAAGAAGATGAGTATCCGGAAGAAACTGACGCTGACGGACCGGTAGAGGGCGGGAAACTCATGGTGGCCATGACCGGCTCCCCTCCAGTACTGGACCCCGCCATCGGATGGGCACACCTGACGGCAATTGTGGGACTCCACGTCATGGAGGACCTTCTGACCTACGACGAGGAATACGCCATCATCCCGCAGCTAGCCGAGGATTACTATGCCAACGACGATTATACCGAGTGGACCTTCGAACTGCGTCAGGGGATTCCCTTTCACAACGGGCAGGAATTGACCAGTCGCGACGTTGCCGCGTCCTTCTGGAGGACCATGGAGGTGTCACCGCGGGCCTCAGATTTCTCCAGTATTGAGGATATCCGCCTGGAAGGTGACCACCAGCTGACCCTGCTGCTGTCCAAACCCGAACCCGTCATGCCAGCACTGATCGCCAATCCCCTGGCGGGCGTTCCCGTATTCCCCGCCGACGTGCTGGATGAAGTGGAGGAGGGCGAACACATAACGGTCGAACAATACATCGGGACCGGTCCATTCAGGATCGACGAATGGCTTCCCGATGAGTACCTGCGGTTGGTCCGCTTTGAAGACTACAGCCCGGACACCCGGTTGGACGGCCCCACGGGGCTGGGAGGAAACCGCACGGCCCATCTCGACGAAGTTGAATTGGTGCCCGTTCCGGAAAGCGGATCGCGCGTCGCCGGTATCATCACCGGAGACTACCACTGGGCACAGGATCTGCCCAAGATCGAGTACTACGATCTGGAGGGCAATCCCGACGTTCAGACAGGGATGCAGAAGGCCCAGTGGGCACCCCTGGTGTACTTCAACACCAAAGAACCCCCGATGGACGATGTGCGCATGCGTCGGGCCGTTCAGGCGGTGTTCAATCATGACGAGATCATGCTCGCCGCCGCGGAGCTGGAAGAGTTCTACCGTCTCTGCAGCAGCTTCTTCTTCCAGGAGCAGGTCTGGTACTGCCCCGTCGGCGAGGAGATGGGACTTTATGATCAGCGCGACCCCGAGCGGGCGCGTGAGCTCGCCGACGAGGCGGGCTATAATGGAGAGGAGATGGTGTTCCTCGCGACCAGCGACTACGAATGGATGTACCGCGGCGCCATGGTAATGACGGAACAGCTGCGCAAAGCGGGCTTCAACTTCGACCTGCAGGTGTATGACTGGTCGACGATGATAGCCATGCGAGAGGAACCATGGCATCTCAACACGAGCGGAGACACGATCCCGTTCGATGGATCGTACCTGAATTACTGGCACACCGAGCAGGATTTCCTGGGCCATTCCAATCCGCGCATAGATGACATCCTCGATCGGGGCATGCAACACACGGACTTCGACACTCGATATGAGATCTACTGCGAGCTGTCACGTGCACTGTACGAAGAGCTTCCATACATCAAGCTCGGGGATATGCACGAGCTGCACGCCCAGACGAACGACGTACAGGGCTTCGTGCCCTACTGGATACCCCGTTTCTGGAATGTGTGGATAGAGGAATGAATGACACTCTAATGACGGCGGGGAGATGAGATCGGGTGCTCAACTATCTCGTTCGTCGCACACTGGGACTTCTGCCCACCTTGTTGCTGGTAGCGGTCATGAGCTTTGTGATCATGCACATGGCCCCGGGTGATCCGGTGGCAAGAATGCTCGGGGTGCGGGCGACGGAATCGCGGATCCAGAAAGTCCGGGCCGACATGGGATTGGACCGCCCCCTGGCGAGCCAGTTTGTGTCCTGGCTGGCCGGGGCGGTCAGGGGTGATTTCGGCCTGTCTTACGTTCTGGATCGATCGGTGGCGGGGGCCATATTCTCGAGGCTCCCAGTCACGATCATCCTGGCCCTGATCGGCCTGATCATAGCCGTGGCTCTGGGTATCCCCATCGGGGTGCTGGCCGCAGTTCGCCGGGGCAGTCTACTCGATCAAGTTCTGTCGGTGATTGCCATCATCGGCGTGTCGGTGCCGAGCTTCTGGCTTGCACTCGTTCTCATATTCGTATTCGCCATACATCTGGGCATCCTACCCAGCGGCAGGTACGTTCACTTCACGGTGGACACCGTACAGGCAATTCGTCATCTGGTGCTGCCGGGGCTGGCCATGGGGGTCACCTCGGCGGCGCTCATCGCCAGAATGAGTCGATCGTGCATGCTGGATGTTCTGAGGCAGGACTACATTCGCACGGCTCGTTCCAAGGGCATGAACGAGAGGCGGGTCGTCTACAGACACGCCCTGCGAAACGCCCTTATCCCCGTGGTGACGGTTGCGGGAATCACCTTCGGCGAATTGCTCGGCGGGGCGGTGGTGTTGGAGGAGGTGTTCACCCTGCCTGGAGTCGGCAGGTTGTTGATAGGAGCGGTCAACAACAGGGACTACCCCGTCATTCAGGGCGTGATCCTGGCGGTCGCCCTGACCTACCTGCTGGTGAACCTGGCGACTGACATTTTCTACGTGTATCTGGATCCCAGGATCAAGTACGGCTGAGGGAGGCGACTCAGTTATGACAGAAGCAGATTCAGCATCGACCGGATGCGAGGACGAGGAGGAGAACCTGACCAGAAAGGGCTTTCTGCTCCAGCTCCTCGCCTATCCCCGCGCTTATGTCGGGCTGCTCATGACTGTGCTGTTCGTCATCTGTGCGCTGTTCGCTCCGTATCTGACGGCGGTCGATCCCATATCCCAGGACATGACTAATCGACTGCAGCCTCCCGGAACCCCGGGTTCATTCCTGGGAACCGATGAGTACGGCCGCGATGTACTCACCAGGATCGTATGGGGCAGCCGCGTATCCCTGCGGGTGGGACTGGGAGTCAGTGCCCTGACCGGCATCTTCGGCACCCTGTTCGGGCTGATCGCGGGATTCTACCGGCGCCTCGACGGCGTCATCATGCGGATCATGGACGCCCTCATGGCCTTCCCGGCCATTCTCCTGGCCCTGGCAATCGTGGCCGCCCTGGGAGCTCATGAGATCAACGCCGTGATGGCCCTGGCCATCGTCTACGTTCCCAGGACCGCGAGAATCGTGCGGAGCTCCGTCTTGAATGTGGCAAACCGGACGTTCATAGAAGCGGCAAAATCGGCCGGTGCCGGAAACTGGCGCCTCATAGTCCGCCACGTTCTCCCCAACGCGGCGGCGCCCCTTATCGTGCAGCTGACCTTCGTCTTCGCCATGGCCATCCTGGGAGAGGCGGCCCTGAGCTTCCTGGGTGCGGGAGTTCCCCCTCCCACACCCTCCTGGGGCAACATGATGAGCGAGGCCCGGGTGCTCATGCGCCAGGCGCCGTGGCTGTCGCTTTTGCCCGGGGCCGCGGTAGTCACCATGGTGGTGGGGGTGAACCTGTTTGGCGACGGTCTCCGGGATCTTCTCGACCCCAGCATCATAAGTTGAATTCACCACGATTGTTCATTCAAACACTCGCGGACAGTTTCACAGGGATACGAAACGGCAAAAGCGGGACGCTCGTCTCGTGACCGGATCGGCCGAGACGAGCGTCCCGTCATCATCTGCGCCAGATGATTGACTGCCGCTGTATGTTCAAGGGCAATGGCATTCGGCGCGCAGTGATTTCGATCAATACCTCTCACCGGGGAGGATCGCGAATTCAGCATGTCGCCCCACCCAGCCGGATTTGCCCACAGCGTTAACTCTGCCATCTCACCTGAGCGCGGCATCCACGGCCGCCCGGGCGTGGATCGCCGTCGTGTCAAGTCGGACCACTTCCATATGCTCCTCCTTGATCAAA
>JAWOBW010000026.1:0-5222 GCA_046484105.1 Bacillota bacterium | reverse complement strand
CCAGGCAACGGTCTCCCGGGCGGTGGATTTCTACCAGCGAAATCACCAGGTTATCCTGCCGTGCCCCGGAACCGTCCTCGTCATGGGAAGGATGCTCACCCACAAGGTCCTCATCGTCAGACTTCACCTGCAGGGCTATTCCGTCACCGGGATCTCTCGCAAGACCTATCACAGCCCGAGGTCTGTCGATGCCTACCTGAAAGCCTTCGACTCTGTGTTGATCCTTCACCTCTACGGGTTGCCACCTCATCTGATGAGCAGGGCACTGGGGCGGGGACAATACCTGATTGACGAGTACCTCGAACTGATCCAAAAATACCTAAAGGATGCCGAACATATGCGTCGCTATCTGAGGCAAAGAGGGGTGACTATTAATATATCATATAACGGTTGACGCGGGTACAGCGGCTTCCTCTTGCCCTCATTCTGGAACGGACAGAACAGCCCGCAACGCCCGCAAATACGTGCTCCGGTGTTCTCAAAACGCCCGCATGTGCCTCGCAACTGTAAAACTCGGGTTTAGACAATGCCGACAAATCTGAGAATAATATAAATGACGACGACCAGCCCAACCAAGTATATTATTGAACGCATAATACTTATCGCCTCCTCTATTGAATTATGCTCTCGAAAACTCTATTAATGCATGTCCGCTGGCAGTGATCTCAAAATCCGGCAGAGCCCTTTGTGACCCTCAGAGAACTATCTTGCCATGAGGAAAAATAACATGGCATACATCCTTCCTTCCTAATAGATTTCGGATACTAGTTCATATTTGAACATATTAGCATATTATCAAACAGAGTGCTTAGAAGTCTATTAGCAAAATATCTCATTATTGGCGCATATTCAGCGGGTGACCTCTGAGCCAGCAACCTTTTCCCCAGTATCCAATTTTAGGTATCTTCATTTGGGCGGATCACGCAAGTAGATCTCCGGCTTCACCCCCAAAAGGCGCATCACTCTGCGCGGGACTTTGATGTTGATGGGAAACTCTCGTTTCCCGTGTTCATCTTTGGTGATCCCCATGTTAGAAAAATGCTCTAACACCCTTCTCCCGGTGGGGCGGAAGGTTCCCTTTGCTCCGATGATCTTCACGGGTATGCCCTCATCCTTCAGTGCCCTGCGCACTCGGCGCTGCATCACGCTGTAGACCATCAGCGCCATCAGAAATACGTAGGCCAGGGCGTTCACCCTGTCTGAATTCTTGAGGAAAATGGGTCCCGTGACCTTGGGCCCTTTGGCCGGAGTTCGACAACCGATAGGCATTTTCGGGTCTTTTTGAGGTATCGCAGATGCCACGAAGCCCATGGATACGGGCTTCACGGGTTATCCACAGGCTTTGAGGCCGAAAAGTGCCTAGTTGAGTATTACAAATTGATATGATCGACCGCGCATTTCAGGATCGCACCGAGGTCGAGTTCCCGCACATGGCTCCTGTATCGATACAGGTATCCCGTCAACTCGGCCGTCGGGTTGCCCCAGTTCTGGTCAATGACAATCATGCCCTTCTCATCATCGAAGTGCCACCAGGGGGCATGGGGATGAGAGTTCACCGCGCGGCAAACCGCATACCAGCCGTTGCGTCTGCGGTCGTAGCTGCTTTCCAGGTAGCGCACGCTCGCGGCAATCACATCTGACGCGTTGGCCTCGGACTCCAGAGTAAGCAGGGTCCTGAGAGCAACGGAAGTCCCCAGTGGAGACGAATCCGGGGTGCGAAAGTCCGGGGCTCCAGGCCGTTGCCGAACCCACCATCAGGATTCTGGTAACGCCGCAGGGCGGCCAGCACGCGGTCCGGAGCGGGCCGGGAGAAATGGTGGCAGCACCGAACCTGCTCCAATTCTCGTCCTGCATCCTGGATGAACTGGCATGAGCGTGAGTATCCCTCCCGGCTCAGCACTCTCATGGGCATTCTCCTTTCAGAAAGCGCAGCGGTTGAGTCGCTCAGAGACCGCTGCTTCTCTTTCAAGCTGTCACAGGATTGGAGGCAGCTGTACAGGTATGAGGTGAGATGCTCCTAATTGCTGTGCTCCCCCACCCTGTCCAGCTGCAGCAGGCCTTGTGCCGACCTCCAACAGAACCGGCATGCACTTTGTTCGGACAGCCAAAGGATGTTTGCACGATCTCACGAAGGAAGCACAGAGAACGCCCGGGCGCGTCGTCAGCATTGCAGCCCTGCCCGGGAGACGACGCAAGCGCAAAGTCCGCTCAACGACGGCCTGCAGTGCATCTTAAGGAGGTTCGCAATGACAGGTAAGAAAGGCACATCGACATGACCAATCCCCGCGACAGCTATCACAAGTACATGTGGGCACCGTTCACGCAGATGGGAGACCTCGGAGGCGTGGAGCCGCTGATCATAGTCGAGGGCGAGGGTTCCCGCGTCACTGATGTCGAGGGCAGGGAGTACATCGACGGGCACGGCGCCCTGTGGCTGGCCAACGCCGGATTCGGTCGGCGGGAGATCATAGAGGCAGCCTCGGAGCAGCTGCACCAGCTCAGCTACTTTCCCTCCTTCGCCGGGATGGCCAACAGCGTGGCGGTGGAGCTGGCGGAACGCCTGGCCACATTGACAGAGCGCGAGGGAATGAGGCGCGTGTTCTTCTCCTCCGGCGGCTCGGAAGCAGTGGAGACGGCGCTGAAGATGGTGCGCCAGTATTGGCGCCTGCGGGGCAGTGGCCGCAAGTATAAGATCATATCGCGCCGCATGGCGTATCACGGTGTGACCATGGGTGCTCTCAGTGCCACGGGAATCACCGCCAACCGGCGCCTATTCGAGCCCCTGGTGCCGGGATTCCGTCACCTCGAACCTCCCCACTGCTACCGGTGTCCCTACGGACTAGAATATCCCGGTTGCGACCTTAACTGCGCCCGGGAACTCGAGCGTACCATCGAATTCGAGGGCGCCGACACAGTGGCTGCCTTCATCGGCGAGCCGGTGATGGGGGCCGGCGGCGTCATCGTCCCGCCGGACGGTTACTGGCAGGAGATTGAGCGCATATGCCGTAAATACGACGTCCTGATCATAGCCGACGAGGTCATCACCGGCTTCGGCCGCACCGGTGAAATGTTCGGCGTGCGCAACTGGGATGTGAAGCCAGATATAATGGTCACGGCCAAGGGCCTCACCAGCGGCTACCTGCCTCTCGGCGCAACCCTGGCCCGCGAGGATATCTTCAAGGTCTGCCTCGGGAAATATGGCGAGGGGCGGGAATTCCGCCACGGCACCACCTACTCCGGCCATCCCGCCGCGTGCGCCGCGGGCCTGGCCAACATCGACATCATCGAGGATGAGGGGCTGGTGGAACGCGCGCGCAGCAACGGCCAGTATCTCCTCGAGCGACTGGAGGAGCTGCGCAGTCTCGATGTGGTGGGAGATGTCAACGGCCTCGGCCTGTTGGCCAGGGTTGAACTGGCGGGCGACGCCACCGGGAAGGGACAGCAGGTGTCGCGAGAAGTCATGAAGCGCGGAGTCATTCTCCGCGCCCTCGGTGACGTGATCAGTTTCTCACCACCGTTGGTCATCGACCGTGCCGAAATTGACACCGTGGTGGATTGCCTGGCCGAGGTGCTCGGCGACCCCTTCTGACAACAGGGAGGGCAGGCGGGCACCCCCCACCCGCCTGCCCGATCCTCCTGGGATTCCCGAAGGTGAACGGTGAGAGGATGCCGCGTCCTCGGGAGTCAACACGACAACTGACACCTCACCGTGGGGGATCGAGCGTTGAGTTGGGCGGTGACTGCGTCACCGGGGAGTCAGCCACTGCGGATGCCACAGAGGCACTCGACGGCGCAGCCCTGATGCGGTCGAGGGCGAGGACCTGCGAAACGATCATCCGCTTTCCCGCTCCCACAGGCTCCGCCGAGCGAATCAAACCCGGCCCGGGCATGTCTGAACATGACATCCCGGGCAGCGTCGCGACAATGGCAGGCCATCGCCTGACAGGAGGTTGAACTCATTGCTTGGACTGTATGGGAGAATTCTACACGTCGATCTCACCGAGAGTACATCCTGGGAGGAGGAATTGGATGAGGATCTGCTTCAGACATGCCTGGGAGGAAAGGGACTCGGTACCCATCTCCTGCGGCGGGAGGTGGACCCCACCGTCAACCCTCTCGGGCCCGACAACTGCTTCATACTGACGACCGGCCCGGCGACCACCGAGCTGGTCCCCGGAGGTGCGCGGTTTGGTGCCTATGCTCTCTCCCCCCTGACCGGAGGTTATGCCGAATCCTACGCCGGCGGGTCCTTTGGTCCGGCCCTTAAGCGAACCGGCTACGACGCCGTGATTCTTCGGGGGGAGGCCCCGAGGGCGGTGGCAGTCGTCATTCTGCCCGGCGGAGCGCGCTTCCTGGAGGCCCGTGACCTCTGGGGCAGGGACGCCCTGTCGGCCGAGGAGGAACTGCTGGCCAGGGGCGGCCTTCCAGATGCTCGCGCCCTCGCCATCGGACCGGCGGGTGAGAACCTCGTTCGCTTCGCCTGCATTAACACTGAGAAGTGGCGTCAGCTGGGCAGAACCGGCCTAGGAGCAGTGTTGGGAGCCAAGCGGGTCAAGGGAATCCTCGCAGACGGAGACCGGGTTCCCCGCTATGCCGACCCGTCCGGTCTTCGCCAGTGGCGGGCAGAACTTACGGCTGCCGGCAGGGAAAACCCGTCTGTTCAATCATACCGCAAGTACGGAACTCCCGCGACGGTGGCACTGACCAACGAGGCCAGGTGCTTCCCGACCAGGTACTGGCGCCGGGGGCAGCTGGAGAACTGGCCCAATATCGCCGCCAAGAGATTCCTACAGGTGTGCGACGTGCGCTCCGATACCTGCCCGGGCTGCTTCATGGCCTGCGGGAAACTGGCGACAGTCAGAGAAGGACCACAGCGGGGACTCACCATAGGGGGGCCCGAGTACGAGACCATCTACGCCTTCGGCGGTCTGTGCGAGATCGACGATATTCCGAGCATCATGCGCCTGAACTACGTGTGCGACGCATTGGGGCTGGACACCATCAGCGCCGGCAACGCCGTTGGCTTTGCCATGGAGGCCCATCACCTGGGCAATCTCCCTCACGAGATCCACTACGGCGACGTCGACGGTGCAGAGCAGCTACTCCGACTCACGGCCCACCGGGAGGGCATAGGCGAGCTCTTCGCCGAGGGCACGGCGCGCGCGGCAAGTGAGTTGCGCCTGGACGATCTGGCCATCCATGTCAAGGGCATGGAACCTGCA
>JAWOBW010000016.1:0-5454 GCA_046484105.1 Bacillota bacterium | reverse complement strand
GCCCCCGCCGGGGCCACCCACAGGGCGAGGATGGTCCACATCAGGTTGGGAAACAGCCTGTGCCCCAGGATCTGCCACCCCACCCAGTTGGCCACCACACCGTACAGCAGGGCGCCGCCCCAGGCCACGATGACTGCCGGCACCTGGGCTGTCAGCATCTTGGCCGCGAACAGTTCCCGGTCGGTCAGCGGTGCATACAGGAGGGCCTCCAGGGTGCCGCGCTCCTTCTCACCGGCGAAGCTGTCGGCCGCGATCACACTGGCCACCATCAGGGGCACTACCAGATACAGGGGAGCGAACAGGTAGACAAGGGCCAGGTATACCGCAGTCTGCACCTCGACCATTCCGGCCACCTGCTCGGCGATGGACGGCGGCAGGCCGGCGATGAGGCGGTCCAGTCCGCCGACGCTCGAGGGGTCGAGCCGGGGGATCAACCCCACCAGCAGGGGCAGGGCCAGGAGCATGACGGCGGGAACGATGATCAGCGGGATCATGACCGCCGGACTCCTCAGTACGACGACGAGGTCCTTGCGCATTATTGCCCTCATGGCGCGGGTGTTCATTGCCGATCCCCCCTCTTTTCGTGCAGGGCGAAGTATACGTCCTCCAGGGTCATCTCCCGGGGTGCGACGCGGTATATTCTGACGCCGGCCCGGACCAGGTCCTCGACTAGATCGGGAATTTGCTCCCTCGGGACGTCCTCGGCGAACAGGTCCTCCCTGTCCCGCCCGATCCGGAAGGGGGCTGTCACCTGTTCCAGCTCCACGTCCGCGGGAACCTGTATCTTTAAAGAAAGACGGGTCGGCCCCGCGAGGGCCCAGATCAGCTCAGAGGGAGTTCCCATGGCGACCACCCGCCCCCTCTCCAACACCGCCACCCGGTCGCAGAGGTTCTGCGCCTCGGTGAGGTTGTGGGTGCAGAGGAATATGGTGCAGCCCCGGTCCCGGGCCAGGCCGTCGATGAGGTCGTGGACGAAGCGGGTTGCCACCGGGTCCAGGCCCGAGGTGGGTTCATCGAGAAACAGGACGTCGGGGTCGTGCAGCAGGGTCCGGGCCAGGGCGAGGCGCTGTTTCATGCCACGGCTGTATGTGGCTACCCTGTCGTCGAGTCGTCCGGCCAGGTCGAAGGACTCTGTCAGATCCAGTATGCGGTCCTCGACGTGTTCCTGCGGCACACCGTACAGGTCGGCGGAGGTCTGCAGGATCTCCCGGGCGGTCAGTCGATCATCCAGGGCGGGGGTTTCTGTCAAGACTCCACAGTGCTGCCGCAGGCGGGGACCATCTTCGACCGGCGACAGCCCGAGGACCGTCGCCCGTCCGGCGGTGGGCGTGAGTACTCCGTTGAGCAGGCGGACAGTCGTCGTCTTGCCCGCCCCGTTGTGCCCGAGGAAGCCAAACACCTCGCCGGATCGAACCTCCATGCTCAGACCGTCCACCGCCAGCTCCTCCCCGAAGCTGCGGCTCAGGTCGCACGTCGCGATGGCAATGTCATCTGGGGGCACTTCATCCACCATCCTTCCCATCCGTCTGCGGGCCGGGAGATCCGGTCGGATCGGCAGACGATCATATCCTTCCCACATTATCGCCGCAAGAGGCGGGCGGGGCAAGATTGCCCGCGGGTGAGATCGGCCGGGCGCTTTTGTCGCTGCTGGACATAATGTCGGTGTCTGCGCCATAGGGATGAAGAAAGGACAACCTGGGGGGAGGGCTCACATTGCCGGAAGAGGTGTCCCCGCTGCGGAAGACACCCGATTGTCGCGACGCGGAGGCGGTGCGGGTTTACCTGCCGGCGCGGCTTCGCCGGGCGCTGGCGGCGCTGGATGAGGTTCCCGGTTGGGAGGAGATACGCCTCAGGGCGGGACGCCCCCTGGGGATCCGGGCGGGCGAGGATTTCGTCCTGGTGAGCCCGGCGGGTGAGGCGGGGGTTTCCCGCGGCCGGGCACTCACCGTGGGACGGGAGGATCTGATCCGCACCATCAGCCTCATGACCGGCGGCTCGGCCTACGCCCTGGAGGGCGAAGTGGCACAGGGCTTTCTGACCCTCCCCGGGGGGCACCGGGTGGGCGTCACCGGCCAGGTGGTGGTGGAGGACGGCAGGGTGCAGCGCCTCATACACCCCGGCGGGCTCAACATTCGCCGGGGACGGGAACTGCCCGGGATCGCTCTCCCCCTTCTGCCCGACTTGAGGGGAGAAAACAGGTGGCACAACACCCTGATCATCTCGCCCCCGGGCTGCGGCAAGACCACCCTGCTGCGCGACCTGGTGCGCATCATTTCCGACGGCAGCCGCGCGCGGGGAATCCGCGGATGCCGGGTGGGCCTGGTGGACGAGCGGTCGGAGGTGGCCGCCTGCCACCGGGGGGAACCGGTGTTTGACGTGGGAACGCAAACTGACGTGCTGGATGGCTGCCCCAAGGCGCAGGGAATGCTGATGCTTCTGCGCTCCATGGGGCCTGATGTCCTGGCTACCGACGAACTCGGTCGCCGGGCCGACGCCGAGGCGGTGCGGGAGGCGGTCAACGCGGGGGTATCGGTGATTGCCACCATGCACGCGGCCAGCGCCTCCGAGGTGCGCAGGCGACCTCACGTGGGGCAGCTGGTGGAGGAGGGGGCCTTTGCCCGGGGCGTGCTGTTGAGCCGGAGAAGGGGACCGGGAACGCTGGAAGGGGTGCAGCGACTGTGTTGAAGCTGTTCGGCCTGGGGCTAATCATGATGGCGGGTATGGTCACCGGGCAGCTGTGCTTCATGCAGCTGGAGTCGCGCTACCGCGACCTGGAGAGCGTACGCTCCGGCCTGCGCGCCCTGATCTCCGAGATTGAGTACACCCGCAAGCCGCTGCCCGACGCCTGGCGGGAACTGGCCGAGATGCACGGGGGAGCGGTCGCGAGGATCTTCGGCCGGGCGGCAGAGCTGTTTGGAAGCGAGGGCGCATACACTGCCGGCGCGGCGTGGGTGGAGTCGCTGCGGCAATGCAGCGGGGAGCTGTCGCTGACCGCCGAGGACCTGCGCATACTCGCGTCCCTCGGGCCATGCCTGGGTACCTCGGGCGGGGCGGACCAGATCCGCCACCTCCAGGCCGCCGATGAGCGCCTGTCGGACCAGATGAACGAGGCGAGAGAGGACAGCCGGAGGCGGGGGAAGCTGTTCCGTTCCCTCGGCCTGCTGGGCGGGATCCTGGTGGCGGTGGTTCTGGCGTGAGGGGGCGGGCGAAAGGAGAGGGCATATGGACCCATCCCTGGTGAGCCTGGTTATTCAGATTGCGGCAATCGGGCTGCTGGTGGCTGTGCTGCAGACGGTGCTGGAGCAGGCTGGCAAGGGTGAATGGGCGATGGCCGTGACAGTGGCAGGGCTCATCGTGGTCATGTATTCCCTGGTGGAGCTGATCAGCGGCCTGTTTGAGGCGGTTCGCACCATGGTGCAGTTCTGATGGCGGGGGGTGATGCGGGTGAACATCGTGCAGCTGGTCGGGTTTGCCCTGACGTGCAGCTTGCTGCTGATCCTGGTCCGGCGGGGTTCCGAGAGCATCGCCATGCTGTTGACCGTGGCTGCCACGGGTGTCATCCTCACTGCGATCATCTCCGAGCTCCCCCCCATACTGGGCGGGCTGGAGGCGCTGTCGGCCCGGGCCGGCGTCGAGATGCTATACATAAGGACGGTCCTCCGCGTCATCGCCATTGCCTACGTGGTCGACTTCGGTTCGCAGCTGTGTCTCGACGTGGGCGAGGGGACGATGGCCAAGAACCTGCAGCTGGCGGGCAAGATACTGATCCTGGCGGTGGCGGTTCCCATCATCATCGCCGTGGCAGACATCATCATAGGTCTTCTGGAACAGGTGACGGGGTGATGATGCGGGTCCTGACGATCTCGCTGATGGTGCTGCTTCTGGCGGCGGTCCCGTTGACCGTCGATGCGGCGGCTGACGAGGTGACCGACGATCTGACGCGGCGGCAGATGGAGGGGGTGGACCTGGGGCCCCTGGACGACTTCGCCCGGGACCTGCAGCGGGAGATCGGGGAGGACCTGCCCCGGATGGATCTGCCCTCCGTGGTGGACAGGATGCGCCGGGGCGAGGAGGTCTTCTCCCTCAGACTGATCGCCGGACTCCTGCTGCGGTACGTCGGCGGAGAGGTGTTGGGTCACCTCGGGCTGGTGGCCCAGCTGGTGGTGCTCTCGCTGTTGTCCTCCCTGCTGAGCCAGGCGGAGGGGGCCTGGGGACAGGAGACGGTGTCTATGGTGGCCAGGTGGGTGATCTATCTCGCCCTGGCGGCGGTGGCCATGGTCACCTTTCGCGAGGCCTTCGGCCTGGCGCGGAGCACCGTCCACTCTCTGACTGACGTCATGCTGGCCCTTCTGCCCACCCTCACTACACTCCTGGCCGCCAGCGGTGCGTTCACCACCGCTGCGATCCTGCACCCGATGGTGCTCTTCGTCTGTCACGCGGTGGTTCAGGTGGTGGTGAACTGGGTCTTTCCCCTGCTGTTTGCCGCCGTGATGCTGGAGCTGGCGGGCCACTTCACCCCGGAGAGACCGCTGGCACGCCTGGCCGCCCTGTTCAGGAAGGGGTCGCTGTGGGTGCTGGAGGCGGCGATGGTGATCTTCGTGGGGGTGGTGACGGTTCAGGGGGTCGCCGGCGCGGTGACCGACGGCGTGACCCTGCGATCAATCAAGTTCGCCGCCAAGTCCCTCATCCCCGTGCTGGGGAGCACCTTCTCCGACGCCGGGGAGATGGTGATGGCGTCATCTTCTCTGTTGAAGAATGCCACCGGGCTCCTCGGGCTGTTCCTGGTGGCCATGATTGCCGCCCTCCCCATCCTGCGCCTGGCGGCGATGACCGTCGCGTACCGGGCCGGCGCGGCCCTGGCGGCACCCCTCGGGGGACCGGACATCTCGGACCTGCTCGACGTGCTGTCCGACGGGATGATGGGGTTGACGGTGGCGGTGGGGGCAGTGGCACTCATGTTCTACCTCACCATCACCATAATGCTGGGAGCGGGGAATGCGACGGTGATGCTGCGATGAATGCCCTGATGGAATACGTCCGGCGGTTGGTGCTGGTGGTGCTGGTGCTGCGGGTGACCCAGATGCTGGCGCCCGAGGGAGAGATGAGATCCTATGTTCGCTTCGTCTGCGGGGTGTTGCTGCTGCTGGCCATCATATCTCCCCTGGTCGGATTGATCCCCGCGCTCGAGGGGGGACTCGACGCCCTGTCCGGCGACCTGTCCGCCTCTCCCTCCGGAGCGGGCCTGGCGTTGGCCGAGCGGGGGCGAGCAGATACCCGGCAGCAGGCGGCGGAGCTCTACGGTGAGCGGTTGGCAGGACAGGTGGCCAGGGAGTTGGCCGATCTTCCCGCCGTGCGCGCCCTGCAGCTCGGGCCCGAGGTGCACATCCGGGTGCAGGAGGATTCAGGCCAGATCGAGGAGATGACGGTTCGACTGCACGCGGTTGACCGGGCGGA
>JAWOBW010000009.1:0-22549 GCA_046484105.1 Bacillota bacterium | reverse complement strand
TGGTTCAGAATTTATATCAGGAGGTTGATGATGGCCGCATCCAAACCCTGCAGCAATCCCGTCGTGCGGCAGGTGTTCATGACGGTATTCGCGGCCGCCGGCATGATTCCTGTCGCCCAAGTGCCTGGGTGTCATATCACCGTTTCCCCACCGCCGCGCGGGGATGCTCTGGGCGGGCGGGGAAACGGCGCCGGTCCCTCATGCGAGACAGCTTAGTTCACTCTGTCCCCGCTCGCCGGCCAGGGGCAGCCGGACTCATCGCCAGGTCCAGCTGCCAGCTGAAGAAGGCCCACATGCGCGCCTGTGCTTCCGCTAGCTTGCTCACCGGTTTGCCGGCTCCGTGACCGGCGTCTTCCTCCACGTGGAGGAGTATCGGTGCGCCGGATGCGCTGGTCTCCTGCAGCCTGGCCGCCATCTTGCGGGCGTGCAGGGGATGAACGCGGCTGTCGGAGGCGGCAGTGTAAAGGTACACGGCCGGGTATTCGGTGCCGCAGCTGACGTGATGGTAGGGAGAGTATGCTGCCAGCCATTCGAACTGCTCGGGATCGTCCGCCGAGCCGTACTCAGCCGCCCATATGCCCGCGATGAGGAAGCGATGATACCTCAGCATGTCCAGAAGTGGCACGCCACAGGCCACCGCTCCGAATAGGGCCGGTCGCTGAGTCAGGGCGGCTCCCACCAGCAATCCCCCGTTGGAGGCGCCGTGGATGCCGAGGTGATCGGGGTTGGTCCAGTTCTGTTCAATGAGGAACTCGGCGGCGGCAATGAAATCGTCGAAGACGTTCTGCTTGTTTGCCAGCATCCCCGCCCGGTGCCAATCCTCGCCGTACTCGCTTCCCCCGCGCAGGTTGGCCAGGGCGTATATGCCGCCGCTTTGCAGCCAGGGAATCTGGGCGGGAGAGTAGGTCGGGGCGCGGCTGATGTTGAAGCCGCCGTATCCAGTTAGCACCGTCGGTCTGGCTCTGTCCAGCTCCGCGTCGCGGTGGTGAAGGATGAACATGGGGACGCGGGTGCCGTCACGGGAGCTGTAGAAGACCTGCCGCACCTCGAAGTCGTCGGGGTCAACCGGCTGCTCGCTCGACCTTACCACCTTCACCGTGCGCTCTCTCGCGTTGAGGCGGTATATGGCCGGAGACCTGACGAAGGACTGGAAGGTGAAGTGGGCCTCGTCTGCAGCGCCTCCCGTCAGTCCCGCGGCAGTGCCGGCGAAGGGCAGTTCAACCTCCGTCCAGCCGGAGCCGTCTGCGTCGCAGACGAAGAGGTGTGAGGTCGCGTCCCTGAGGCAGCTGACGACCAGTTGATCTTCCAGCACCTTCATCTGACGTATCGTGAGGTCCGGCTGTTCGGGGACGATGTCAACCCAGGAGTCCGGGCCGGGACTGTCGAGATCTGCGGCCACTATGCGGTACCTGGGGGCGTCGAGATTGGTGAGAAGATACAGGGTGTTTCCCGAGATCTCGCCGGTGAAGAGGGCGTCTTCCCCGGTGATGACGGGTGTGAAATCTGTCTTCTCCTTCATCTCGTCTCGCACGTACACGTCGTTTCTCCTCCAGCCACAGTGAGCGGTCACCAGCAGGTATCTTCCGTTCGGAGACATCCTGACCTGGTACATCTCCTCCTTCGGTCTGCCCTCACCGAAGACCATCGGGTCTTCGGCGGGGTCTGCGCCCACCCGGTGGTAAAAGACGCGGCGGTGATAATACTGCTCGCCTTCGGCGACCTCGCCCGGAGCGGGATACCGGGTGTAGTAGAAACCGCGGCCGTCCGGTTTCCAGGCGACACTTGCCCCCCTGGTCCTGTCGATGGTCTCGGGCAGGACGTCGCCCGTCCGCACGTCCAGGATCCGCAGGGTGCTCCATTCATCTCCGCGGTGCGAGTATCCGTAGGCAAGCCGGCTGCCGTCCGGCGACGGGTACCACCAGTCGAGGGAGGTCAGGCCTGTTTCATCCTCGCGGTTGGGATTGAGCAGGACCGTCTCCCCTTTTTCATCCGCTGCACACAGCCGCGGCTGGTCCTCGTTTCTGCGGCGGTGAGTGTAGAAAAGGATGTTGCCCCGGGCGCGCGGTGTGTCCACCACCTCGGATGATAGGAGTTCGGAGAGCCTCTCCCGGCAGATCGCGGTCGCCGGCAGCTGATCCAGGACGGCCTCGGTTCTCCGGTTGTGAGCGGCAGTCCATTCCCTCGTCTCCGCGCTGCTCGAGTCTTCCAGCTGTCGGTACGGGTCCGTGATTTCCCTGCCGTGCAGGGTGTCGGTGACCGGGTGTTTGGGGGGCTCGGGAGCGGGGGGGACCCGCACTGCCTGGCGGTTGTGATCGGCTGACATGACTTCCCCTCTTTCATGATTCAGTGATTTATACCTGCATTGGCTGTGTGAGGGCAGAATCCTCCCGGACGGGGCGAACTGCGGTGCCGGCCGCGCGCCGGGTCACCGGAGGTGGAGGCAGGAGAATTCTCGCCGCAGTGGAAAGGAGAAGGAGCATTCAGTCCAGGCGCTGAGAGGAGAGGCCGATGTACGATATCAAGATAAGCGGTGCCGTGGTGGTCGACGGGAGCGGATCCGCCGGAGTTGCCGGCGAGGTGCTGGTTGCCGGGGATCAGATTGCCGCCGTGCGGCGGCGTCCCACCGGGGAGCCGGCGCGCGAGACCGTGGACGGCGACGGCCTGGTCGTGTGCCCGGGATTCATCGATCTGCATTCTCACTCCGACTTCACACTGTTTTCCTACCCCAGGGCCGAGAGCAAGGTTCATCAGGGAGTGACCACGGAGCTGGTGGGTAACTGCGGCATAGCTCCCTATCCCGTGTCAGCTTCGCATCGCGAGGATCTGCACACATACATCGGGGAGGAGGGCGGAAAACTGCCCTGGTCGTGGTCTGACCTCGGGGGATACCTGAAGGCCCTTCAGACGGCCGGGGCGGCGGTGAATGTGGCTCCCCTGGCCGCGCACGGGAGCATACGGATCGCCGTCATGGGGTTTGACGAACGCAGTCCCTCCCCGGACGAGATGGAGGACATGAAGCGGTTCCTGCGTACAGACCTGGCGGACGGGGCCTTTGGCATGTCGACCGGTCTGATCTACGCCCCGGGAACCTACTCCTGCACCGGGGAGATCACGTCGCTGGCGCGCGAGATGACCGAGGTGGGCGGCATGTATGTAAGTCACATCCGCGGGGAGAGTGAGGGGCTGCTGGATGCGGTGGACGAGGCCCTACAGATCGGACGCGGGGCGGAGGTGCCGGTGCACATAGCCCATCTGAAGGCGGCGGGTAGGGCCGTCTGGGGGTTCAGCGAGAAGGTGGTGCGCATGATGCAGCGGGCGGTTTCGGCCGGTCAGGACGTGACCGGAGATGCCTATCCCTACCTGGGCGGGAGTACGAGCCTCGCCGCGCTGCTGCCGCCCTGGACCCTGAACGAGGGGATGCCCGGTCTGGTTCAGAGACTGCGTTCGACGAAACAGAGAAGGCGCATCGCCCGGGACATCGAACGGGGCGTGCAGGGTTGGTGGAACCCGGTCAGGGCGGCCGGGGGTTGGGAATCAGTCATGATAACGGAAATCCCGGAGGGACCCAATGTGCAGCTGCGCGGGCTGCGCGTGACCGAGATTGCCGGGCGCCGGGGGGGTTCGCCTCTCGATGCCGCCTGCGATTTGCTGGTGCAGGAAGAGGGCCGCGTATCAATGATTATCTTCATGATGCATGAGGGTGACGTCAGGACCTATCTCGCGGCGGACCGCGTCGCAGTGGGGTCGGACGGAGCCGCGGTGGCACCTGGTGACGGGCTGGTTCATCCCAGGAGCTACGGCACATTCCCGCGCGTGCTGGCGCGGTACGTTCGCGAGGAGAAGCTGCTCTCTCTTCCGGGGGCCATTTACAAGATGACTGGACTGCCGGCCCGTCGCCTGGGACTGACAGACAGGGGGCTGCTGCGCCCGGGGCAGAAGGCCGATCTGGTGCTGTTTTCACCCGACCAGATACGGGACACGGCCACGTACGACTCGCCGCACAGCTACCCGGATGGCATCGAGCTGGTCGCGGTGAACGGCCGGGTGGTGGTCAGGGGCGGGCGGCACACCGGGGCTCTTCCCGGGCGCGTCCTGCGGAGGGGATAGGTGGGGCGACCGGGGTCGCCCCAGGGAGTTCAGATGTGACGATCAAACCAGGCTTCGGTGGCGCGGAACCTCTTCAGGCGGAGCGAGGGCTTCCCTATGATGCTGAAGATGTGGCTGCAGCCGGGGAAGCGGATCATGGCAGTCTCCACTCCTCGCCTCCTGAGACTCGCGAAGACCTGTTCTCCTTGTTCGATGGGGCAGCGCCAGTCGTGCTCCCCGTGGATCACGAGGGTGGGGGTAGTGCAGTTTTCGATGTAGCGGATGGGAGAGTGTTCCCACAGCCGGTCCGGGTCGTCCCATATGGAGCCCGGGATTTCGAACTCGAGGAAGTGGGTCCCGATGTCGCTGGTGCCATAGAAGCTGAGCAGGTTGCTGACGCACATCTCCGTGACGGCACTGGCGAACCGGTCGGTGTGAGTGATCACCCAGTTGGTCATGAAACCTCCGTAGCTGATTCCTGTCACTGCCATGCGGCCGGTGTCGATGAAACCCCGGCTGATGACCTCGTCAACCCCGGCCATGATGTCCTGGTAATCAAGCCCACCCCAGTCGCCCACACAGGCGGAGACGAATTCCTGCCCGTAGCCGCCACTTCCGCGCGGGTTGGTCATCAGGATGACGCGGCCGGAGGCGGCCCGGGCCTGAACCTCGGCGCTGAAGACCTGGCCATACGAACCGTGTGGTCCCCCGTGGATATACAGGACGAGGGGGTATTTCTCCTCCGGGTCGAAGTCAGGGGGCAGGCAGATCCAGCCTTCAAGGGGCAGGTCGTCGGGCCCGCGGTACTGGATGCGCTGGTAGGGTGCGGTGCGCACATGCTCCATGGCGGAGGCGTTGATGTCGGTCCTGACCTCAGGTTCCGGGGCCTCCCCGTCGAGCTGCAGACGACAGATCTCCGCCGGCCGGTCGGAGCTGTCGCCGATGAACCACATTTCTCCTGTTCCGGGGCAGGGGTTGGACGCTGTGCCGTCCAGATCCGGCAGCAGATTCGTGGCCCCAGCGGGATTGAGGCCGTCGATTCTGACGCCGTAGATGGGCACACTGCCGCGATCGACGGCGGTGAAGAAGATCATCTCGCCGTCGGGGCTCCAGGCCGGGGTGACCTTCATGGAGAGGCTGCGGACATCCCCGAGGAGCTGGCCTCCTACTGAACGGTCGAAGGTTTCCGTGACCCGCCCGACGTCTCCCGATTCCTCATCGTACAGCCACAGGTCGTTGAGGGTGGCGTGGCCCCGGCTGTCGTCGTCGCCCACATAGGCCAGATACCTTCCTCCCGGTGCCCAGGCCAGGCCGATGATCCCGCCGGCGCCCCTGACCAGGTGTTCCGTGTTCCCATTGGCGATCTGCACCTGCCAGATGTCTCGTCGTTTGATCCGGTCAGCCTCCTCGTCTGTGTTGGCAATGTATGTGATCCGGTCTCCGTCGGGATGCCAGTCGAAGGCCTCGATGTCGAAAGGTCCGCCCGTCAGCGGCCGGGCCTGCTCAGGGGAGGGGTCAGCCGATGGCAAAAACGAGGACATTTCCAGCAGGTGGAGGTGTCGCCTCCGGTCGTCGATGTATCCGGCGCCGTCGAAACGGTACTTGAGGCGGTCGAATGCGCGGAGCTGGGTCTCGGGTTGTTTCTTCGAGAATTCCTCGGCACCATTTCCGTCATCGGCCAGGGCCTCTCTGAGGTCGCGGGTGGAATCCTGGGGCTGCAGACGGGCGGCCAGCACGCAGATGGCGTCTCCTGCGGGTGACCAGTCCAGGTCTGATGCCCCTTTCAGATCGCGGCTGACCTGCCTGGCCTCACCTCCGGTCACCGGTATGACGAACACCTGGGGTGAATCCTGGTCGCGGGCGGACAGGAAGGCGATGTGCTCGCCGTCAGGTGACCATCGGGGCGCCACGTCGCTGCCGCCCCGGGTCAGGGGGAAGGCGCGATCGGTCTCCCTTTCATAAAGCCAGATCTCAGGCGAGTACTCGTCCCGGTCCCGGTCGGCTGCGGTGACGGTGAAGGCGATCCTGTTTCCGCAGGGCGAGATGTTGGGGTCGGCGATGCAGCGCAGGCGGAACAGATCCTCGTATCGGAAGGGTCCTGTGTCGGTCACTGGTGTCTCTCCTTTCATCGTTCCGTTCTCTGGGGGGTTTCGGGTCGGCTGGCCCGGGGGCAATCCTCATCGATGGGATCAGGGGGCGGCGCGCTGCGGGGACGTGCATGTACAGGCGCCGGCCCCTCCATTCTGGCCCAGATCCGGGGTCACAATGAGTCGGATCTGCCGGGCGTTCGGTGTCCGGGGAGGGAAGCGCCGCGCCGTCCTCCCCGGAACTGTTCCGGCAGCCCCCGCACCTGCCGGGAGCCGTCAAATGGTCACTCCTCCGGCTCGTGCAGCTTCCTGTAGTAGCTGTCGGCCAGGTAGACTGCGGCCAGGGGGTTGTGACCGAGGACGCGGTCCTTGGCGGCGAGGACTGTCACCGGAGCGTCGGAATGCTTGAAGAAGAGGCTGTCATGTCCCACGCACAGGCCGAGGACCACGTTGAAGTCGGTCTTCTGCTCGTTCATCAGTTCGGCCTGCCCGATGGGGTTGCACATGGCCTCGAATCCCTCCGGGTTGAACCTGTCTTCGGGGGCGATGCCCAGTTCCGCCTTGTCGACCGACCCCGTCTTGCACATGCCGGAGATCACCTCGAATCCGTGATTCCGGAAGTAGTCGGCGACCACCCTGGCTTCCTTATGTATGCCGCTGCAGAACGCCAGTCCAATGCGCTTGAACTCGGCTGAACGGCATAATTCCGTGATTTCCTTCAGGCGCGGCCACTCGCAGTAGCCAGTTTTCTCGATGTGGGCCGCTATCTGGGCCAGCCTGCGGTTTTCCGGCTTCTCGTAGTGTTCCAGGGCCCGCTCCAGCCATTCACCTTCTCGCATTGGGCACAGGCGCGGCCTGGTTCCCTTGTCCGGATCCCGGCATGCCCGGGTCTCACACCATGCGCAAATCGACATACAGTCACCTCCTGTTGGTATTCACCCTGAGAGTTAGCCGCGGACGAGTTCCGTTCCTGCCTGGCGGATGCATCCGGCGGGCGATGTCGGTGCAGCTTAGAAGCGAAAGGGGGAGTTGGTGTGGATGAATTCGACATTGAGAAGAGAGTGGCCCTGGTGACAGGAGGGTCAAGCGGTCTTGGGGTGCAGTTCGCCCGCGCGCTGGGGCGCAACGGGGCCGCCGTGGCCCTGGTGGCGAGACGCGAGCACAGGCTCCGGCAGGTGGAGAAAGAGCTGGAGGAGATGGGAGTCTCGTGCAATCACTATCCCGCCGACGTGACGGATGAGGAGCAGGTTCGGGAGACGGTGAAGGGGGTAGTGGAGGATTTTGGTCGCATAGACATCCTGGTCAACAACGCCGGTCAGGCCGCGGTGGAGCCGACGGAGGAGCATTCAATATCCAGCTGGAACAGCATCATCTCCACCAATCTTACCGGGGTGTTTCTGTTCACCAAGTACGTCGGTCTGGTCATGATCGAACAGGACTACGGCAAGATAATCAACATCTCATCCATGTACGGGGCGCTGGGCAACATGTACATGCCCTCCTCCAGCTATCACGCCTCCAAGGGTGCGGTGAATACCTTCACCCGGGCGGTTGCAGCGGAATGGGCCAGACACAAAATCACCGTCAATGCCATTGCCCCGGGTTTCTTCCAGTCGGAGATGACGGATGAGATACTCGATCTTCCCGAGTTCGACCGCTTTCTGCGGCACCACTGCCCCATGGGGAGAATAGGGCGGGAGGGAGAGCTGGACGGTGCCCTTCTCCTGCTGGCCTCCGATGCGTCCAGGTACATCACCGGGCAGGTGCTGTACGTGGATGGCGGCTGGTTCTCGGTGTAAACCGCTTACCCGAAGAGGCTATCCTCCAACGCCTCCGGGCAGTTTAGCTGCACGGAATTGCGGTTGAAGTCAATAAGTCCCTCATCCCTCATGTTGACCAGTTCGCGAGAGAGGGAGGGGCGGGGGATTCCCAGCTGCTCTGCCATTTCCCTGCGCGTGAGAGAGAGTGTGAGCCGGGTGGTCTTCTGCCTGCGGTATTCCTCCAGGAGGAAGCCGATCACCCTGTGCCGGATGCTGCGGTGTGACAGGCTCTCTATCTTGCGGTTGAGCATCAGGATCTTGTTCGACAGCACGCTGAGAAAGATCCTGATGAACTGCGGCTCTGTGCTGCACAGCCGGACGATCTCCCGGTTGCGGATGAACATGATCGCCGTGTCCCGGTCGGAGGCGACGATGGTGGCCGGGTACTTCCGTCGCTGAGAGAAGATCACCGCCTCGCCGAAGACCGATCCGGGCCGGAGCCGGTCCACTGTGAGCAGGTGTCCCGCCTGGTGGATCTTCTGTACCTGTGCCTCCCCGGTGAGGATGATGCCAAGATGGGAGCAGGGTGCCCCCTCGACTGCGACGGTCTGCCCGTCGGAGAAAGTGGAGATGCGGTAGTTCAATTCCCCCAGAAGATTGTAGAGGTCCGCATCATCGTAGTCCGCGAACAGGATTGACTTGCGCAGGTACACGCGAAGGTGTCGCACTGTCGTCCCCCCGACGATTTGCCCGCGGTAACATCTGTTACCGACGCCTCCTCTGTCTCTCAATACAATTATAGATGAAACGGCAGGGAGAGGGGGAGATGGCTGTGAGACGCAGAATTATGCACATTGATGAGGAAAAATGCAACGGCTGTGGTCTCTGTGTGGACGCCTGCCACGAGGGTGCGATTGAGCTGGTGGACGGCAAGGCGCGGTTGGTCAGTGAGCAGTACTGCGACGGGTTGGGTGACTGTTTGCCCGCATGCCCCACCGGGGCGATCGAGATAACGGAGTGCGAGGCTGAACCCTTCGATGAGGAGGCAGTCCAGCGCAGAATGAGGGAGGCCGGGGAAGAGAGCCCCCGGGTATGTCCCGCGGGGGGAAAGCATTCGGAACCGTGGCCGGTGCAGCTGGCGCTGGTCAATCCTGATGCGGGTTTCCTCGCGGGAACTCATCTGCTGCTGGCCGCCGACTGCGCCGCCTATGTGCATTCTGATTTTCACCGGGAGTTCATGGGTGATCGCGTTCCCCTGATTTGCTGCCCCAAGCTGGACGGCCGCGGCGAGACGTATGTGACCAAGCTGGCATCGATCCTGAAGAGGCAGAATGTGAAGAGCATCACCGTGGTGCGGATGGAGGTGCCGTGCTGCTCGGGGCTGGCCCAGCTGGTCAAGAGGTCCATGCTGGAGGCTGAGGTGATCGTACCTTACGCGGAAGTTGTCCTGAGTCTGCAGGGGGAGATTGCGAGGGGATAACGTGCGTGCAGTGCGCAGGTATTCGCTGAAAAGGACTGATGAGAGAATAGTTCGGCACGTGGTGGACGATGAGAATCTGATGCTCAACCAGATCGTGCTGCCCCCGGGCGGAGAGGTCCCGCGGCATCGCGCCAACTCCAACGCCTATCTGCTGGTCATCCGGGGCTCAATAGCGTTGGAGCTGGAGGATGAACGCGGCGACTGGGAGACGGGAAGCATCGTGAACATCCCCCTCGGTATGCAGATGAGGATCTGCAATACCTCGGAGGATGTTGCGGAGTTTGTGGTGATCAAGGTTCCCAATCCCAGGGATGTCAATGACTAACTTAGGAGGGTTTGATATGCACGATATGTTTTGCTACCAGTGTGAACAGACGGCGAGGGGCACGGGCTGCACTCGAATGGGCATCTGCTGCAAAGACGCGGAGGTTGCCGCTCTGCAGGACCTGCTGCTGCATCAACTAAAGGGAATCGGCTACTTCGGGCATGAGGTCCTGAAGCGAGGTCTGGGCATAGAGGAGGACGTCAGCAATTTCGTGACGGAGGCCCTGTTC
The DNA here is from genome assembly GCA_046484105.1 of Bacillota bacterium. Taxonomy (GTDB): domain Bacteria; phylum Bacillota; class Sulfobacillia; order SLMV01; family SLMV01; genus PWUC01. The sequence continues at coordinate 12,582 of JAWOBW010000009.1, read as the reverse complement.
TCCACCCTGACCAATGTTGATTTCGATCCCGCGCGCTTCGTGCAGCTGGTGAAAGAGTCTGCCGAGGTGAAGGAGAGACTGAAGGGGCTCGTGCCCCAGGTGGGCAGTGAGGCGCCGGGGGCGGCGAGCTACCGCCCGTCCGAAAGCCAAGAGGAGATGGTTGCAGATGGAAGGAGCGTCGCCGCGGCAGCCGGGGAGGGGGTGGAGGAGGACATCCGGTCCCTGCGCGACACTCTCCTATTCGGCATGAAGGGCATGGCTGCTTACGCCCATCACGCCAGGATCCTCGGATACAGCGAGCCAGAGGTGGACGCGTTCTTCCACCGGGGGCTGGCGGCTCTCATCTGCGACGACCTGACGGTTGAGAACCTGTTCGACCTGTTGATGGAGTTCGGCAAGGTGAATCTCACCTGCATGGAGATGCTGGACCGGGCTAACACCGAGAGCTACGGTCATCCCGAGCTCACACAGGTCCTGGTGAGTGAGAAGAAGGGACCCTTCATCGTCGTCTCCGGTCACGATCTGAAGGACCTGAAGGATCTGCTGGAGCAGACGGAGGGCACGGGGGTCAACGTGTACACGCACGGGGAGATGCTTCCGGCCGGTGCCTATCCCGAGTTGAAGAAGTATGAGCACTTCGTGGGAAATTACGGCGGCGCGTGGCAGGACCAGCAGAAGGACTTCGACGGGCTGCCCGGATGCATACTGATGACAACGAACTGCATTCAGAAGCCCCGGGATTCCTATAGCGACCGCATTTTCACCACCGGCCTGGTGGGCTGGCCCGAGGTCCGACACATCCCGGAAGAAGGCGGGAAGAAGGACTTCACCCCCGTGATTGAGAGGGCTCTCGAACTCGGCGGGTGGCAGGAAGACGCCGAGGAGCGAAGGATTACCATCGGTTTCGGGAGGCATGCGACCCTGAGTCACGCCGACGCCATCGTGGACGCGGTCAAGAGCGGGGACATCAGCCACTTCTTCCTCATAGGCGGCTGTGACGGAGCCAGGCGGGACCGCAGCTACTACACCGAGCTGGCCGAGAAGCTGCCGCAGGATGCTGTCATACTGACTCTGGGCTGTGGCAAGTACCGCCTCAACCACCTGGATCTGGGCGAGGTGGCCGGTCTGCCCCGGCTCCTGGACCTGGGGCAGTGCAATGACGCGTATTCGGCGATCAGGATAGCCTTCGCCCTGGCCGATGTCTTCGACTGCGAAGTCAACGAGCTGCCGCTGTCGCTGGTTCTGTCCTGGTATGAACAGAAGGCCGTTGGCATTCTGTTGACGCTGGTTTCCCTGGGAATTAGAAAGATCCGGCTCGGACCGACGCTGCCAGCCTTCATTTCTCCCGCAGTGCTGCAGGTGCTGGTGGACAACTTCGAGATTCAACCCATCGGTGAAGTTGAGGAGGACCTGAGCGAGATGCTGAGTTAATCGGCTCTCCCGGATGCCCGTGGGAGGCCTTCACCGAACGCAGCCGCAAACCTTCCCCGTCCTGGCCCCGTCTCTTTCGAATGGGGTGCCCGGGGTGACATCTCGATCTGTCGTTTTCCCAGAAATGAATGGTTGCCGCAGGTAAGGGCGGATGCGTCCGGGAGATGACCGCTGACCCGCCCCGCAATGCGGGAAAGTGAGAACCGACCGGCGCTTGTGAACTCTTGCACAATCATCGTATTGTGGTGTACCATTTACCTGACGAAAGGAAATGGGATGGGCTGACACACTTGATATCGGTTCCACGGGACAGACTCCGGTGCCTATCTGCAGTATAAGGGGGTATGTGCCATCTGCTACCAGCAGCTGGCCGGATAGTCTGTACCCGAAAGAGCCGGGGTTGAGCATCAATCTGATCAGCCCGCGCCCCGTGCACAAATGGGCACTATGATGTTATATTAACTGCATGATCTGGGATTGGGAGAGGGAACTGAGGTGCGACAGCCAGCCGGACTGTGCTGTTGCACGCCGGAGGTGAACCGGGGATGAACGGACTTCCTGAGACGTCGCATGTTCGGATTACCCTCGCTGCGGCCTGCGCCGTCCCACCGCTTCCAGTGCCACTCAGTCCGTCACTGGGGGTGCGGGAGCTCGTCCCCCGGGAGTCGATTCCTCACCTCCTGTCCGGAACACGCTGTGTCCAGCTGATGATCGACGGAGACCGGTGTCCGGTGCTTTCCCGATTCCTTGAAGAGGTTTCTGCGGCCATCGGGCATCCTCTGCCGTGATTTGTGGATTGGTGCTCACGTTGGGGTGGAAGTGTGCCAGTGCGATGGCGCCGCTTCAGGGCGGCAAGCGCCCGAGGCTGCCAACCCTGCGACTGCAGCGCTGACCTGGGACGTTGCACGGCGGGACTGAGACCGTGCCTGGTCGACGGAGATGTCGGGTCTCCCATCCGGAGAGCAGCCGGCCGGGACGGCCCAGAACAGCGCACAGTGAGGGTGAAGCGCCGAGGGCTGGTGTTCTGGACCGGCGGGGACAGCCGTGCCTCGCTGTGGAAAGAAAGGTCGATGCCGTAGACCGGGAGGAAGCCGGCTGACCAGTACCTTTGGCTGATTCAACCTCTTCGTCCTCTCTGTGCGAGAGTGAAGGGGTTTGATATGTAAAAACGAGGAGCTGGGTCTCATGAAAGCGGGGAGACAACTCATCCTGTACGCGGGGCTGGTGTTGCTGGCCTTCTGGGTGATCATCTCGGAGACCTTTCACTGGCAGCATCTGCTGGTGGGTGCGGTCATAGCCGCGTCAGTGGCAGTGTTCAATCGTTCGCTCATCGAGGCGCTGGAGCTGTCGAGATATCGCACGGCGGGCATAGTCCTGGTGGTGGTCATGCTGGGCAGGTTGATAAGGGACATGGTGCGGGCTAACATTCAGGTGGCACAGATTGTGCTCTCGCCCAGAATGCCCATTGATCCGCATGTCGTGGACTTCGGCACCGGGCTGAAGCCGGCGCTGAGCAGGGCACTACTGGCCAACGCCATCACCCTGACGCCGGGAACACTGACCATTGACGTCGACGGAGACCGGTTCGTGGTGCACTGTCTGACCGAACACAATGCCAGGGCGGTGAGTCACTGGCGACTCATCGAGGAATTCAAGCAGCTGGAAGGTTGAGGGTGGAATCCGTGGACTCTGTATTCATCGGTATGGCAGTGTTCCTGATGCCGCTGACATTTGCCTGTCTGTATCGGGCCGTGATCGGGCCGACTGCGGCCGACAGGGTCATCTCGATCAACATCATCGGCACCAAGACCGTTGCCATCATCGCCCTGGTCTCCCTGGGCTTCCACGAGACCTTCTACCTGGATGTGGCGGTCGTATATGCACTGATCAGCTTCATCATGACCATCGGTGTGGCGAAGTTCTTGGAGTCAGAGGATATCGATTAGGAGGAGAACCGATGCTGAAGTCTGCGGTCGTGCTATTCTTTCTCCTGGCGGGTGCCTTCTTCTTCGCAGTGGGCACCCTGGGCCTGCTCAGACTGCCGGACACGTACACGCGCATGCATGCCACAACCAAGAGTGACACGCTCGGGATAGGCTTGATCTTCCTGGCTCTGGGTATACACGTCGGGTTCACCTACACCACTGCGAAGCTTCTGCTCATCGTCGTCTTCATATGGCTGACGAACCCGACCGCCACGCACGTCGTCGCCCGGGCGGTGTACAGAAGCCGGAAACAGACTGAGGGTTACAAGAGGGTGAGTACTGATGCATGAGGCGTTTCACGTGCTCCTGCTGACTTTTCTCGTCGTCTGCGCCGTGGCCGTGTCGCAGATAAAGGACCTATTGAGTGCGGTCATCGTATTTGCCGCCTACAGCCTGATCATGGCGGTGATATGGCAGCAGCTGAGCGCACCTGACATTGCCATGACCGAGGCGGCCATGGGAGCGGGAGTGACCACGCTGCTGCTGATGGTGGCAGTGAGCAAGACCAGGAGGCAGGAGAGATGAGAAGGATCATCGCCGCCGTCGTGCTGCTGGCATTGGGCCTGATGCTCGCATTGATGGTCAGCGAGATGCCGCCCTTCGGCCAGCCGGACAATCCCAGCAACAACGTGGTGAGCCGCAGGTACACCGGGGAATGTCTCGATGACGTCAATGTCCCCAACATTGTGTCGGCCATCATCATTGACTACCGCGGCTATGACACCCTGGGTGAGACGACGGTGCTGTTTGCCGGGATAGCGGCGGTGTTGAGTGTGCTGGCGGCCCACGTCGCAGCGGGAAGAGAGGATGCCGGAGATGGATGATCTGGTTCTGCAGACGGTGGTCAAAATACTGATACCGTTCATCCAGACCTTTGCGCTGGCCGTGATCTTCAACGGTCATTTGTCTCCCGGCGGTGGGTTTGCGGGGGGAACGGTGCTGGGCAGCAGCATCATCCTGTATGCCCTCGCCTTCCACGTCGACGAGGCACTTCGGCATTACCCGCGGCAGAACGCCAAGGTGCTTGAATCCCTCGGAGTGGTGACGTTCAGCGCCGTCGGCCTCTATGCTCTGGCCAGGGGAGGCAACTTCCTCTCCAACCGCCCCTTCTTCACCCTGGGGCAGACGGGGAACCTGTTCAGCGGGGGAATGGTCCTGCTCATCATGGTGGCGATCGGAGTCAAGGTGGCCAGCACCATGGTCACATTATTCTTTCATCTGCTTGAGGAGAAGAAACTGTGATAGACGGATTGGTGCAAAACTATTTCTACTTTGTTGCCGTGGTGATATTCTTGATCGGGTTTCACACCATGTTGACCCATTCGAACCTGATCAAGAAGATCATCGGCATGAATATAATGGAGACTTCCATATTCCTGTTCTTTGTATCGATAGGTTACGTGGAGGGCCGGTCTGCACCCATAATTGAGGGGGAGGCGGGGCAGTACATAAACCCGCTCCCGTCAGCACTGATCCTGACTGGCATCGTCGTGGGGGTCAGTCTGACTGCCTTCGCCCTCAGCCTGATAATAAAGATGTACAAGTACTACGGCACCATCGACGCGGACGAAATAATGCGCATAAGGAGCCGGGAGCGATGACACACATCCCCATTCTGGCAGTCGTCTTATCTCTAATAGGTGCCTTCGTCTCACCCGTCCTGGCGAAGTACCGGCCCCGGGCAGTCGGTCATCTGGCGCGTGGGCTGGTCGCCTTCAACCTGATTCAGCTGGTGAGACTGCTGCTGTTCGTCAATGCGACGGGTACCTTTCAGTACCACGTGGGCGACTGGCCCCCTCCCTGGGGAATAGCCCTTTCAGTCGATTACCTGGCGCTGTTCATGGCCCTGGTTATTCACGGTCTATCTATTCTGGTTCTGCTCTATGCCCGGGCCGATCTGAAGCGCGAGGTGGCCGAGGCCTCGGAGCCCTGGTACTACACCCTGTTTCTTCTCCTGATCGCCTCGATGACCGGCCTGAGTTTCGCCAATGATTTTTTCAATGTTTTTGTATTCATGGAGATCTGCACCATATCTGCCTGTGCCATCATATCCATCAAGTCCAACAGGGATTGCGTTGAGGCCAGTCTCAAGTACCTGATTCTGAGCATCATCGGATCGGGCATGGTTCTCTTCTCCGTCGCCCTGGTGTATATGGTGACAGGGCATCTGAACTTCGACTACATCGCAGCGGCACTGCCGGAAGCCGTGAGGATCTTCCCCTTGAACATAATGGTGTCACTGGCCCTGCTCACCGTGGGGCTCGGGATCAAGGCGGCCCTGTTTCCCCTGCACGTCTGGCTTCCCGATGCGCATTCGTCTGCTCCCACGCCGTCGAGCGCCATCCTGTCGGGGGTTGTGATCAAGGTTTATGCGGTTGTGCTCATGCGTCTCATATACACCGTGTACGGCCTCGAGATTTTCCGCATGATTCCGATCGTGCAGGTGGTTCTGGCCATGGCGACCATCGCCATATTCGCCGGGTCGCTGTTCGCCATTGCCCAGGAGGATGTCAAGCGAATGCTGGCGTATTCGAGCGTGGCACAGATCGGATATGTCTTCCTGGGCGTCGCCCTGTTGACCGAGAACGCGGTCAGCGGCGGGATACTGCACATCTTCAATCACGCGGTGATGAAGTCGATGCTGTTTCTTGCAGCGGGGGCCATCATATACCGGACGGGAGTTCGGAGGATCGACGAATTCGCCGGCATGGGCCAGAGAATGCCCCTGACCATGGCCGTGTTCAGTATAGGAGCACTGGCCATGGTGGGTGTGCCGGGCTTCAATGGCTTCGTGAGCAAGTACTACCTGGTGATTGGTGCCCTTGACGCGGCCCAGCCCTTTTACGCCGCCGTCATTCTCATGAGCAGCATGTTGAACGCGGTGTATTACTTGCCGATAATCATCACGGCATTCTTCAGCCCCGGAGAACACGTGGGGTTTGAACGGGACCGGCTGCCCCTGGCCATGACCATCCCCATGGTGTTTCTGGGTGCAGCCTGCATCTATTCGGGTGTTCTGCCCGGCAGGATGTTGAATCTGGTGGGAAGAGCTACCGCCGCATTACTGGGAGTGCACTGAGGAGGGGTACTGATGGACGCATCTGTTGTGAGTTACCTGCCACTGTGGGCTGTGTCACTGCCGCTGCTGGCAACAATTCCCCTGTATGTCATATCACAGAAGTCTGCTCAGATACGGGACTGGTTTTCCATAATCATCGCCTCGATCTCCTTCGTCATGGTCCTGGGGATGTATCCAGTAATCAGGGCAGGTCAGATCATCTACCTTGCCTTTCCAAACCTGTTTCCACCGTTCGGTATTTCTTTCATGGTGGATTCCCTGGGTTTTGCCGTGGCGCTCATATCGTCCTTCGTCTGGCTGCTTTGCATCATCTACTCGAAGAGCTATATGGCGCACGAGCACGGATGCAACAGGTTCTACCCCTTCCTGTTGCTCTGCCTGGGAGGCTGCCTCGGTGTGGTCATGACCGGAGACCTGTTCAGCCTGTTTGTGTTCTTCGAGCTGATGTCCCTTGCATCGTACGTCCTGATCATTCATGCGGAGACTCCCACGGCCATGCGGGCGGGCTACAAGTACCTGATGCTGACCCTGGTGGGAGGTCTTGCCCTGTTCTTCGCCATCAGCATTACCTACGAGATCTCCGGCACCGTGAGCCTGGTTTCCGGCCACCTGTTCCCGGAGGCCAGCAAACTCGCCTTCACCGCCTTCATCGCCTACGTCATCGGGTTCGGGATGAAGATGGGCATCGTTCCCCTGCACGTGTGGCTGCCGGACGCTCATCCGGTGGCGCCGTCCGGCGCCAGCGCACTGCTCTCTGGAGTGATGCTCAAGACCGGCGCGTACGGCATGCTGCGGGTGACATACGAGATCTACGGCGTCGAGCTGATTGCCAGTGCCGGCTGGGACAATGTACTGCTGGTCATAGCGGGGGTGACGATCTTCCTCGGTTCCGCCCTGGCCATAATCCAGATGGACCTGAAGCGACGGCTGGCCTATTCTAGCATCAGTCAGATGGGCTACATCCTGTTGGGCACGGCCCTGCTTAATGAGAGCGGGCTGATCGGCAGCGTGTATCACATCTTCTCCCACGCCATGATGAAATCGACGCTGTTTCTTGCCGCGGGTGCGATCATCTTCAAGACGGGCAAGCGCGACATCAGGGAGCTGAAGGGAATCGGGTTCGAGATGCCGATCACCATGGGTTGCTTCACCATCGCCGCCCTGGCCATGATCGGAATCCCGCCCCTCAATGGTTTCGTGAGCAAGACTTTCCTGTCCCTGGGGGCGCTGGACGCCGGTCAGTTCTTCTACGCATTCCTGTTGATTGTGAGCAGCCTGATGAACGGGGTTTACTACCTGCCGATTATAATTGCTGCCTTCTTCGGGGAGCGGCCTGAGGTCGCCCGGGCCAGAAAGAAGTCCTTCCTGTATGAGCTGGCGCCGTCGATGATGGTCCCCATGATGCTGCTGGCGGCGGGAATCTTCCTGTCGGGCCTGATGCCGGACAACTTCATTCTGGAGCTGTCGAGGGCCGCGGCGAGATTCCTGTTGCGCGGTTGAGAAGGGGTTGGTTCTATAGCCATGGGTCTGGGATCTAGCGTCAGCTGGTTGGCGACAATTCAGATGCAGCACCTGCCCGTGATGATCATCCTGCTGCCGATGCTCGCGGCAGGTTCGGTGCTGCTGCTTCGTCGCCAGCCGGCGTGGCAACTCCGGGTGGTCATAGCGGCGGCGGGCGCTGTCCTGCTGTCGAGCCTGGCCCTGATCCCGGAGGTGAGCCGTGCTCCCGTCGAGATGGCGCTGGTCAACTTCATGGGTTTGGGGCTTCTATTCCGGGTTGATCTTCTCAGCCTGATCTTCTTGCTGCTGTTTGCCTTCGTAAGCACGGTGATAGTCATCTACACCACCCGGTACATCGAATGCGAACCCGCGGGAAGCCGCTTCCTCACATTCACCATGCTGACCCTCGCCGGAATCCTGGGGGTCATTCTGGCGGGTGACTTCCTCACACTCTTCTTATTCTTCGAGATGATGACCTTCGCTTCTTACGTTCTGGTCATTCACAGGGAGAGGCCGGAGAGCATGCGGGCGGGCGGCATCTACCTCTTCCTGGGGGTGATCGGCGGGCTGGCGCTGCTTCTGGCCGTCTTCGTGACCTACAGCACTGCTGGCACCCTCGAGTTCGTGCCCTCACTGGCCGCCTTCGAGGAATCGGGGCGTCTCATCACCGTTCTGGCGCTCTTCACCGTGGGCTTTGGGCTCAAGGCGGGGATGTTTCCGCTGTACGTGTGGATGCCCCGGGCATACTCGGTGAGTCCGTCGCCGGCGAATGCCATTTCCTCCGGGCTCATGATCAAGACGGGCGTGTACGGGTTGATACGTGTTTTCGCCAGTACCTTCCGCTACGAGGGAACCGAGGGAGTGTTCAGCGGCCTGATGGAGGGTGCTGGGTTGACCCTGATCTGGATCGGCATTGTTACCATGCTCATAGGAGCCGTCGCGGCCCTGCTGCAGAAGACGGTGTTCGAGACTCTGGCCTACTCGAGCATCAGCCAGATCGGCTATATCCTCATGGGACTGGGCACTGCGGTCTACCTCGGTTCGATGGGAGCCGTGGGGCTGGCGGGCGCCACATATCACGTCATCAACCACACCCTGTTCAAGACCACTCTATTCCTGGTGGTGGGGGTCATCTACATGCACACCCGTGAGCTCACCATTGACAGGTTGGGCGGGTTCAGGGACAGGTACCCGTTCCTCATGGGGATCTTCGCCATCGCCGCCCTGGGAATTGTGGGGATGCCGGGGTTCAACGGATATCCCAGCAAGTGCCTGCTGCACCACGCCATCGTCGAGGCGGGCGAACACCATCACCTCGTCAGCCTGTGGTGGGCGGAGAGGATCTTCACCCTGGCCAGCGCCTTCACCGTGTGTTACTTCACCAAGCTGTTCCGCGGCATTTTCCTGGGACGGTTGAGTGAGAATCACAGAAGCCTCCCCGAGGTGGCCCCGGTTTTCAAGGTGACCCTGGGAGTCCTGGCCGCCGCCATGTTGTTCATAGGTGTGGCGCCGCATGCGCTGCTTCGCAGCGTCATAACTCCCTCGCTGGCATCCTTCGGCTACAGCGATTACGCGATCCACCACGTGGTCGGGGCCAATCTGTGGGACGTCCATGACCTCATGTCGATGGCCAAGACCTTCTTCATAGCCGCAATTTTCTACGCGCTGTATGTGAAGCTGAATGCAGGTCACTGGCGGTTTCCCGCCCAGCTAAGCCTCGAATACCTGATCTGCAGCGCGCCAGTCCGGCGGGTTCTGTATCTCTCCCTCAGCCCCGCAGTGGTTCTGGACCGGGTGATAAACGGGGTGTACGAGTTTCCGCTGACCGGCATGATCTCCACCAGGATCATGAGGGGCATGGATCAGCTGGAGAGGCAGATGGATCACGTCAACGGGGAGTTCACCGGCAGGATAATGCCTCGCATCAGGCAGCTGACTGACGAGGGGGAACGTAGTCTTCAGCGGGGTGAGGAAATGGTGGGCAGGGCGGTGCCCTATCTCATTGAGACCTACCTGAATCTCAGCAGCGAGGGGGAGAGGGGGCTTCAGCGCGGCGAGGAGATCCTCAACAGGGTCCTTCCCCGCCTCAGGGACGCCGGCCTCAATCTGACCGAGGAGGGAGAGCAGAAGCTGCAGCGCATTCTGGCGGACAGGGGCGAGCTGTCGTCGAAGGGCAGCCTGCGTCTTCTGCACAGGGTGCTGATCGAGCACGGCAGTCTCGACCCGGAGGCCAGGACGGCGATTGAGGAGGGTCGTTGTCCCTTTGCCTCCTCAGAGGAGGAGCGAGAATCCTACATCTGGGACAGGTTCAACCTCACCGCGGACTGGAGCCTGAGAAACCTCAATCTCGACGGACTGATTGTCGCGGCCATGGTCACCGTGGTGCTGTTGATTCTCGCGTTGACTTGAGAGTTCGCCAGGGGGGACGGTTGCCTCCCCCGGCCCGGTCTGCGCATTCTCAGCGGCCTGAAGCCTTGAAAAACCGAGCCAGTGCGGGAGGAGAACAGCATTTGCAGCCAGAACCAGTAGTTAGCTCTGGACAGAGAGGTAAGCCGGTACGTACAATTGCTAGTAGAACTTCCGTGGAGGCAAAGCAGATGAAATGCCGGACAATTCCACTGCATTATTGAGGAGGACGAGTATTGAGGACTCAATGGGCCTCTTTGGATGACCTCACGGATGAAGTCCGTAGGTGCGCCCAGGAGAGGCGAGAATTCAGCGAGGTTGAGGCACTGGTGAGGAAACTGGTCATCCTTCAGGATCGGATTCAGACTCCGGCCGTGTCTGCAGTCGGCAGGGAGGATCTTGAAGCTTCGCTGCGAGAGGGTGGCATTCTTCTTGAGGATGTTGCAGTTGACCCTGATGCCCTCAGGGGTCACCTGAAGGCCGTTCTGTCGCTGCTGGATGACCGCCGGGAGCACCTGATGCCCCTTTTCGACGTCCTTGCCGATTACTTTCTCGAGAATCTTGAGGGGATGAAGCGGGAGCTTCCGGAGGATCCGGGGAAATGGGCCTCTCGTTTGAATGAGGCCTTCGGAATACCGGAGGATACCGCGCAGCTGCTTCTTTGGGCTGTCTTACATCCCTTCTTCCGTTCGCATGCCAGGGCGCTGCTGGGTGATGCGGACACGGCGCTATGGTCGGAGGGCTTCTGCCCGGTCTGCGGCGCCCGGCCCCAGTTTGCCAAGCTGCGGGAGGCAGACGGTGCGCGGATCATTGAATGCTGGCTCTGCGCCACTCAGTGGCAGTTTCCCAGAATCAAGTGCCCCTTCTGCAGCTCGGAGGATCAGGAGATGCTGAGGTTTTTCTACCTGGAGGGGGACGAGGGCCTGAGGATGCAGGTCTGCGACGAGTGCGGGCGGTATTTCAAGGTAGTTGACACCAGGGAGATGAAACGGGAGGTGGTGCTATCGGTACAGAACCTCGCCACCCTGCACTGTGATGCTGTGGCAAAGAGTGAAGGGTACCGGCCTGGCTCCGGTCTCAGGCTGGTGCCTGAGATGGGAGACGAGGCCCCAGATACAACGAAGAGAGGTGAGAATTCATGAAGCTATCACGCCGAGACTTCCTGAAGCTGTCAGGGGCCGCCGTGGCTGCAGCGAACCTGGCGAGCCTTGGCTTCAGTACTCGGGCTCACGCTCAAGAGAAGCTGAAGATTCATTATGCAAAAGAGTCGACAACCGTGTGCTGTTATTGCTCGGGGGGCTGCGGGATCATCCTTTACGTCAACGACGGGGAGATCATCAGTCTCGAGGGAGATCCGGATCACCCGATCAATGAGGGCGGACTCTGCTCCAAGGCGAATGCGATGGTTAACCTGCGGAACATCTACGACCGTCACGGAAACCGGATACTCAACCCGAATCGCCTCACGCATGTTCTCTACCGGGCGCCCGGCAGCGACAGGTGGGAAGAGAAGAGCTGGGACTGGGCGCTGTCGGAGATCTCTCAGCGGGTGAAGGACGCGCGAGACTCCACCTTTGAGACCACGGACGAAAACGGTGTCACTGTCAACAGGACCTTTGGCATAGGCCATCTGGGCAGTGCCGCGGTCGACAATGAGGAGAACTACCTGATGCACAAGCTGATGCGGTCCCTGGGTATCGTGAATATGGACCATCACGCCCGTCTGTGACACTCCTCCACCGTGGCCGGTCTGGTCGCAACATTCGGTAGAGGAGCCATGACGAATCACTGGATCGATTATCGCAACTCTGACGTGCTGATGGCCCTGGGTGTGAACACCGCGGAGAACCACCCGATCTCCATGAAGTGGGTGAATGCGGCCCGAGAGAAGGGCGGCAAGCTCATCGCGGTAGATCCCCGGTTCACCAGGACCGCGGCTGTGGCGGACATGCATGCCCGCCTCAGACCGGGAACCGACATCGCCTTCCTGGGCGGTCTGATGAATTATGCCATAGAGAACCGTCTTTATAACGAGGAGTATCTCGTCAACTTCACCAACGCCTCGTACCTGGTGGATCCGGAGTTTTCCTTCGAGGACGGCATGTTCTCCGGACCTGGACTCGATAGGCATGTTCTCCGCCGGTGATATCATCCACATCGAGAACGGTTCATCCTCGGGGT
>JAWOBW010000294.1:0-18752 GCA_046484105.1 Bacillota bacterium | reverse complement strand
ACGTTTCCTCTCACCAGAAGTCCCCTCTGTCCATGACGGCAGCCCGGGGTGGAAGGTTCCAGGGAGGAACTGCGCGGAACCCGTCTGAGGGTATCACGTAAGCGCGGCCTATTCCAACACGGCAAAACCGACCAGGAGTTCAAACGCCATGATTGCGGCAGAGATCGTCAGCAGGACAGCCGTGGCCCAGTTGAACCAACCTGCGGGCAGCCACCTCTCCCGGTTCTGCAGAAGAGAACCGACGGGTGACAGCCGGTTCAGTCCCCTCAGGGCCCAGATGAAGCCCCCACACGCCAGCAGGAACACCAGCACGTAGACGCCGGCGGCGACTTCCGGCAGGGCGGCCTCCATCTCGTAGCGGGTGAGTGCATACAGGTAGGACACGGCCAGGGCGTTGTTGACGGTGTGCTGCAGCATACCGCCCAGGATCGAACCGGTCTTGATGACCACCACCCCCATGGTCAGACCGGCGAAGGCTGTGTTCAGAAAGCCGGTGAGGGATCCGTGAAACAGGACGAAAAGAAGGGAGCTGAACATCAGCGCGGGAAGGGCTCCATCCGATTCGGCCGCCGGCATGACGGCGCCCCTGAACAGCAGCTCCTCGCAGACTCCGGCGGAGACGGCGATGATGAGAAGATACCGTGCAAAATCACCGAAGGTGACGGGAGGGGGTATCGCCTCGACCGGCTCAAAGCCCAGCCTCATCAGCTGCGCCATCAGGACGTAGGCGAGGAAGGCGTTGAGCAGCCAGGTGCAGACGCTCAGCACCAGGACCGGGGGAATGTACCGGGGTTGGAGGATCCTCGCCCGCACCAGCCCTCTCTGCCCGAAGCGGTGACGCCTCAGGTACCAGAGCGCCGGCCCCAGTATGAACACCCACTGGTTGAACAACATTCCCAGGTCGAAGTCCCAGGCCTGGGCAGCCGAGCCGGCGACCACAAGCAGGATGAAAACCACCAGGGTCAGGCGCGACACCGACTGTACCTCCGGCCTGCCAGTCCTCTGCGGTGTGCATCTTTGATCCTGTCCGGTCATTGTCACTCCCCTTCGACCCTGATGCAACTACCCGCCCTCATCCATCGTCTCCTTCGGCGGAGACCGCCGCCAGTCCTTCCGCTGACGAGGCGGCCCTGCGAGGGAGGAGCTGTCCACCGTCCGAAGAAGGAGATCATGGTGAGCGGCGCAGCGCACCCAGAAAAGGAGAGATGCCGATGGACTGCAGCGCCAGGGTGGACTCTCGAGACCTGCTCAGAATGAAGACGGTGAACGACGTCCAGGTGGCCCCCGACGGGAAGCGGATGGTCTGGGTGGTCACCCGCATAGACGAGGAAAATGACCGGTACCGGTCCCGGCTGATGTGGTGCAGGTGGGGGGAACGACCCGAGCCCCTGACGTCGGGAAGCGAAAGTGATGAGCATCCCCGGTGGTCGCCGGATGGAAGCTACGTCGCCTTCCTCTCGGATCGCCCCATTCCCGGAGGCGAAAAGGGGGAGAAGCAGATCTGGATCATCCCGGCCTCAGGCGGGGAGGCCCGTCGGATCACTGACCTGGAAAACGGGGTGCGCCAGTTCTGCTGGTCCCCGGACGGGAGCCGTCTCGCCCTCACCGCGCCGGTGCCGCCGGCGGGATCAGCTCCGAAAGACGAGGAGAACCTCTACGAGAAGTACAACCGGGACGTCAGGGTCATAACCAGGATCCGGTACAAGTGGGACGGGATCGGCTACTTCGACGACAAACGCAGGCACCTGGCCGTCGTGCCGGTGTCCGACTGGGAGGAGGAGTGCCCAGCGCCCACCTTTCTGACCGGGGGGGCCTTCGACGTGTCCAGCCCGACGTGGTCACCGACGGGAGAGCTCATTGCCTTCACCTCCAACCTCGATCCCCGCAACGACTACCAGAGACACACTGATCTATACGTCATACCGGCGGAGGGAGGCGCTCCGGAGAAGCTGACAACCTCGCAGGGTCCGGTCTTCAACCCGACCTGGTCGCCCGACGGCACTCACCTCGCTTACGCCGGTCACACCCGGCCCAGCGGCAACTACTCAAATCCTCGTCTGTGGACAGTGGACGCGCGCGGGGAGGAGAAGCCCCTCTGCCTCACCTCCACCTGGGACTACCCGGTCGGAGACGTCTCTATCTCTGACCTCCGGGGCTCCGGTCCCCTGAAGCCGATATACTCGGCCGACGGTGAACAGCTGTTCTTCGCGGGCAGCGTCAGGGGGACGGCGAACCTCTTCCGGGTGCATCGGGATGGAGGAAAGCCTGAGGCCGTGACCTCCGGCGAGCACGTGGTTTCGGGGTTTCACCTTGCCCCCGGGGCGGAGAGGGCGGCGCTGATAGTCCTGGACAGCACATCACCGGGCCGGGTCTGGACCCTGGACCTCCGGGGCCAGACCGTGGGAGACGCCCCGGTCTACGATCCGAATGAAAAGGTCCTCCAGAGTCTGGACTCCATTCGACCGGAACGCTTCCAGTTCACCGTCGACGGACTTGACCTGGACGGCTGGATGATGCGCCCCGCCGATTTCGACCCCACGGAGAAGTACCCGGCAGTGCTGCAGATCCACGGAGGCCCGATGTCCATGTACGGGGACTGTTACTTCCACGAGTTCCAGCTCCTCGCGGCCGCGGGCTTTGCGGTAATCTACTGCAACCCGCGCGGCAGCCAGGGCTACGGTGAGGACTTCTGCGCTGCCATCCGCTCCGACTGGGGCAATCTGGACTACCGCGACGTCATCGCCTGTGTCGACGCGGCGCTCGACAGATACGACTTCGTCGATCCGGGGCGTCTCGGCGTCGCCGGCGGCAGTTATGGGGGCTTCATGACCAACTGGATCGTGACTCACACCGACCGGTTCAGGGCGGGAGTGAGCATGCGTTCAGTGGTAAACCGGTACAGCGGTTTCGGCACCAGCGACATAGGATTCATGGGAGACGAAGACATGGGCGGTCCACCATGGGAGGTGCCAATGAAGTACCTGGAGGCGTCCCCCATATTCCACATCGGCAGCTGCACCACTCCCCTGCTCATAATTCACTCGGAGATGGACATGCGCTGCCCCATAGACGGCGGTGAACAGCTGTTCATATCCCTGAAGAAGCTGGGCGTCAGGACCAAGTTCGTGCGCTTTCCGGGCGAAAGCCACGGGCTCAGCCGGGGCGGTAAGCCCTGGCACCGGGTCTTCCGCCTGGACAGGATAGTCGAGTGGTTCGACGAACACCTGCTGGATTGAGGGAGGAATCTCCATGTTCAACCACGGATACATGCAGAAGTTGGATCGCGATGTGCTGGGCGAGGGGATGCTGTCAGAAGAACCGTACACCCTGGTCGAGGACATGTCTGAGATGGGTTCGAGGTTCGGCGGCACCGAGAGCGAGCGCCGGGCCGTGGACTACCTGTTGGGGAAGATGGGTGAGTACGGTTTCACCAACGTACACAGGGAGGAGTTCACCTACACCGGGTGGCGCCGGGGCACCGCCTTCCTGTCGGTGGCGGGCGCCGCAGAGAGACAGTTCAACGTGATATCCCTGCCCCACTGCGGCACCTTCTCCGTTGAGGGCGAGCTCCACTACATGGGCCTCGGCACCCCGGCCGAGTGGGAGGCCCAGGGAGATGCACTCGAGGGCAAGATCGTCATTGTGGATGCGAAATCACCTCACTGGATCAGGCGCGGCATACACCGCCTGGAGAAGTACGGCCGTGCAATCCACGCCGGGGCCGCCGGTTTCATCTGGATGCGCGACCAGGGGGGATTCCTGGTTGAGACTGGGGGCCTTCGCCCGGGGGCGGAGATCCCGGGAATCGCCATCTCCCGCGAGGAGGGAATGGAGCTGATCCGACTGGCCCGAAAGGCCGAAGGGGAGAAGCTGCGCGTGCGCATCGACACCGAGAATACGGTCGAGGAGATGTCCTCCTGGAATGTGGTCGGTGAGATCCAGGGCGACGGGCTCGAAGACCGCGTCATCATAGTCGGCGCTCATTTCGACGGGCACGACATCTGCCCCGGATCCATGGACGACGCCTCCGGGGCCGCGGTGGCGATGGAGGCGGGACGGCTGCTGGCCCGACACCGGGGCCAGCTGGCTCGCACCGTCCGAATCATCTGCTTCCCGGTGGAGGAAATCGGCCTGCTCGGAAGCCGCAGCTACGTGAAAGCACACCGGGATGAACTCGACGACATCGATTTCATGCTCAACCTGGACGGGGCCGGCCGGAGCGGCGAGAAGGCAGTCATGCTCCAATCCTGGCCCGAACTGCTCCCGGTATTCGGGGAGATCTCCGCGGACATGAAGTGGCCCTTTGTCACGGACACGGTCTTCGGCATGAGCTCCGACATGTACCCGTTTTCGTACGCCGGGGTCCCCAGCGGCCGGCTGGCCGACGTCTCCGGAGTCAGGACGGGACGGGACTGGGGACACACCGTCGCTGACACCCTCGACAAGGTCTCCTCCCTGGACCTGCGCAGCGACAGCACCTTCGTCGCCCGGGTGACAGCGAGGCTGGCCAACTGGGACGGCTGGCCGGCGACCCGCAAGAGCACCGGGGAGATACTACGGATCATCGAGCGGGAGGGACTGGGCGAGGTGCTGCACTACTCGGCGAAGAGGTTGAGTTGACCTCTCAGCTGGGCCTGCCTCCTCATGCGAGAGGGGGCAGGCCCAGCTGCGCCAGCTTCTCCCCAGTCGGCCGCCCGGTCCCCTCGTCCCAGCCACGGGCGTGGTAGTATTCGCGGAGCATCACGTCGAGTTCGACCCGGCTGCCGGCGGAGGGCCCCGAGTCCGGTGGAAGGGGTTCGTCTGTGAACCGCGCCGGAAGCCTGTCATCAGCAGAGGTAATTCCCGCGCGCACCAGGTACAGACGCTCGAGATTCACAATCCGTTCGCACGCCACCTGCAGCTGCTCCGCCCCCCACGACGCTCCGGTGACCTCCTCCAGCAGGGCGGCAGCGCCGGCATAATCCACCGCCTCCATGTTCACCACGGTGTTCTTGCACATCGTCAGGGAGTCCGCCAGGGCGGCCCTCTCTTCGGCGTCCTTGACCACCCATCCCTTCCCCCCGGGACGGAGGCGATGGGCCGCATCGGCCGTTCCGTAGCGCCTGAGAGCCTCCTCCTCGGTGCCGTTGAACTCGAACGACGGCTCCGAGCGGCAGTGATCCCCGCCGCGGCTGGCCACGGCAATGCCCAGGGCATAGGCCTTGATTCCGCGCGGGTCGGCCTGGAATATCTCCAACCCCTTCACCTGCATGGCGAGCGCTTCGCACTTCCTCCCCAGGCGCGCGGCGGCGGCGAGGACCCCGTCGGCCAACAGATCGCCGGGGCCCTCGCGCCGGGCAATCATCTGCAGCAGATTCAGGACCGCGGAGCCGTTGCCCCATCTCAGCTCCAGCCCGCCGCATTCCTCGCGGGTGACAATCCCTCTCTCGTACAGCTCCATCATGAAAGAGATGACCTCCGAGGCGCTGATGACATCCATTCCCACCCGATTGCAGTAGTCGGCCGCGCGCAGGGCCGTCTCCAGGTGGTCCACTCCCACGCGGGAGGAGAAGCCAGCCAGACCCTCGAATTCCGGCCCCTCCATCTCAAAACCGTCCTCCCCGCGGACGACGATATGGCGGCTGCAGGGAATGTTGCAAGCGTAACAAGCCTTGCCCTTCCTCTTGTAGGTGGAGGCGAGTCTCTCCCCGCTGACCATCTCGGCACCCTCGAAGCAGCCGGTCTGAAAGTGGCGCGTGGCCAGGCATCCAAATCGATTCAGGGCGCTCACCAGCATGGTCGTTCCCATGCGAACGCGCACGGGATAGTCCGGATGCTTCAGCAGCTCGCGGTTGATCTCATTCATCCGCCGTCCGAAGCTGCCGGGATCCGCCACCTGGACAGCTCCAGTGCCGCGAACTGCGACTGCCTTGAGGTTCTTCGCCGCCATCACCGCGCCCATCCCCGTACGGGCGGCAGCCCGGGCGGCGTTGCAGAAAATTCCGGCGAAGCGAACGCCATTTTCCGCCGCCGGTCCGATGCAGGCCACCTGGACCCGCTGATCACCCAGCTCGTCGCGGATGGCCGCCTGTGTCCCGGGGACGTCCCGGCCCTGCAGGTGGGCCGCATCTTTGATCTCGACGCGATCATCAGCAATGAGCAGGTAGGCCGGGCGGGGGGAAATACCCTCAATGATCACCTGGTCGAACCCGGCAAACTTCAGCTCGGGGCCGAAGAATCCCCCGGCATTGGCATCACCCAGGATCTTCGTCTGTGGCGAAAGGGCCGTGAAAGTCACCCGCGAGGCGCCGGAGACCCCGGTGCCGGTGAGGGGACCCACCCCGATGATCAACCGGTTTTCCTCCCCCAGCGGATCCACCTGCGGGGAAACCTCCTCGAACAGCCTCCAGCTGTTGAGCCCCCTGCCCCCCAGGAACTGCCGCGCCCGGTCCGGTTCCAGCCTCTCAACCGCGTGAGACCCCCGCGTCAGGTTGACCCTGAGCGTGCGTCCCGCGTATCCGCCGCGGAAAGTGTCACCGCCGGTCATGGCCCTCACCCCTCGTCTCCGAGGCCCGAGTCCAGCTGCCGCCGTGCCCGTAGGTGATCGCTCCCGTGGGACAGACGCGCACACACTCGGGATCGCCGCCGCACAGATCGCAGAACATGGGGTCACCGGAGACCGGGTCGGTGCGCACCGCCGAGAAGGCACACCGCTGAACGCAGAGTCCGCACCGCGTGCACCTGTCGCCGTCCCACAGCACCGCCATGGTCTCCGGATCCCTATAGAGGGCTCCCGTCGGACAGCCCGCCACGCAGGGGGCGGTGCCACACTGCCGGCAGACATTGGGAATGTCGGTGCCCGGCTCCTCCTTGTGTACGAAGACGCAGCTGCGCGCGGGGGCGAAGCTGCCCGTGCGGCGGAAACTGCACGCCGCCTCGCAGGCCAGGCACCCCGAACAGGCGTCCGCGTCAACCAGTAACCTCGCCGGCACGGCGTCCTCTGGCGGCTGCTCCCCCCGAGAAGGTGTCTCCTCCTGGGAGGATGACCCCACCGGCACCACCTCCACCCTGAATATCACCTGGCCGTTGGGGTCTGGGCAGCTGATTTTGCTCGTGTGAGAAATCCAGTCATTCTCCTCTGCGATTTTCCGCTGCTTCACCGGCAGGATCGGCATCAGACTCTGCAGGGCCCACAGGCAGACGTACTTCCCGGGGGGTATGCAGACCCGGCCCCCCTTCACCTCGAAGTAGTCACCGACCCTCATGGGCAAGTCACAGAACCCCCTCACCTCGTCGACCACGACGCGCAGATCGTACATCTGGACTCTCCTCTCCTAAATGCAAAAAGCCCGTCCCCTCAAGGGACGAGCTGTGAACTCGCGGTGCCACCCTCATTTGCTCGAGCAAAACACCCTCAGCCCGGCGGGTCTTCACACCTACCGGCGTCCGCTGTATCGGTCGGATTCCGCCCCACCCTACTCTGCTCGCTTCGGGCGGGAAGCTCCGGGGTCCATTCACCGGTCCTCGCAGGCGGGCCTCTCACCTGTCGCCCACTCTCTGAGCTGCCCGGGTCCCGGTTACTACTCCCCATCAACGCGTCATCTGTGCCGTCACCTCTGGCACGAAGATTATCCTTTTTGTATCATGAAAGGTGCCTGTCGTCAATGCCGGAGTGCAGAAGGGAGAAACACCCATGGAGAAGTTCGACGTTCAAGTGCTGACGCTGGGTGATCTGGTCACCAACTGCTACCTGGTGTCGGATCCGGACAGCGGCAGGGCGGTAGTCATCGATCCGGCCGCCCCCTCGGCGCAGCTGACCGCGGCCTGCGAGGACCGCGAGGTTGAATGCATCGTCCTCACTCACGCTCACGCAGACCACATCGGCGGCGTCTCCTCGGTGCAGAAGAAGACGCAAGCGGCCGTCTGCCTACACGCGGACGATCTGTCACTTTACGTCGATCCGGCAGACAATCTCAGCCAGTTCACCGGCACTCAACTGGACCTCCCTCCCGTGGACAGGGTCCTGGCCGCCGGCGATGAGATAACGGTGGGCAGCCAGGTGCTGCGCGTCGTGCACACCCCGGGTCACACGCCGGGCAGCATCATTCTGATTGGCGGAGGGGCTGCCTTCACCGGCGACACTCTCTTCGCCGGATCAATAGGACGCACCGATCTGCCGCGAGGATCTCACCCGCAGATGGTGGAGAGCCTGGAGAAGGTGAAGGAACTCGATCCGGACATCATCGTCTACCCCGGTCACGGACCCAGGAGCAGCATCGGCAGGGAAATGGAGGGCAACCCTTTCCTGCAGTAGCTGGCGGCGATGTGGGGGGCGGCTGATACCTAATCCTGCACGTTGTCCAGACTGGCAAAGGCTATGCTGGATGCGTGGTCGGCCACTCTCTCCAGGTTGGAGAGCATGTCCAGGAAGATCACTCCGGACTCGGGGTAGCATTCGCCACTGTTGAGGCGCAGTATGTGGCGGCTGCGCAGGTCCTCCTCCATCACGTCGACTTCCTCCTCGGAAGCCACGATCGCCTCGGCCATCTCCAGGTTAGTGGGATCCTGGATGAGGGCCCTGGCCATATCGAGCGTGCCCTTGACTTGGCTGTATATCTTCAGGGCGTCGTCTATGGCCTGATCCGAAAATGGCAAGCGCCCGTCGAATTTCTCCTCCGCCAGTTCCACGACATTCTCGGCGTGATCGCCGACCCTCTCCACGTCGTGGGCTATGTTCAACAGGGCGTTTAGCTCATGGGAAAGGTGCTGGGTGAGATCCTGGCGGGACAGACGCACCAGGTAACGGGTGATCGCGGTCTCGAGCTCGTTGACCACTTCTTCCTTCTTCAGGGCGTTCTGCCCTGTCTGGCGGGTGCCGTGAAGGAAGAATTCCATGGCGTCGTCCAGGGTCTCGGCCGCGAGATCGGCCATGCGTCCCAGCTCACGTCTCACCTGAACCGTGGCCATCTCCGGGGCCTCCAGCAGGCTGTCAGAGAGATACTGGGGTCCGTGGGGCAATTCCACCGCTTCACCCGGAATCAGAAAGGTCACCAGCCGAGCCAGAAGATAGATGAAGGGCAGCTGCACCACCGTGTTGAGTGTGTTGAACAGGGTGTGGGCATTGGCTATCTGGCGCATGGGTTCCGGTGAAGTGTTGACAATCATGGCGGCAAACAGCGGCATGACCGCGAAGAATATGACGGCACCGACGAGGTTGAAGAAGGTGTGGCTGAGCGCGGCGCGCCTGGCCGCTATGGAGGTGCCCAGGCTGGCCAGCAGCGCAGTCACAGTTGTCCCAATGTTGTCTCCTATGAGAATGGGCAGTGCCATCGGCAGGGTGATCACTCCCTGCTGGGCGAAGCCCTGGAGTATGCCGATGGTGCCCGAACTCGACTGCAGCACCACTGTCATCGCCAGCCCGACCAACAGTCCCCAGATGGGATGATCGCTCATGGCGAGCATAAGATTCTGGAAGCCGTGCTGGTGCCGCAAAGGAGCTGCTGTTTCCTGCATGATAGACAGCCCCAGAAACAGGACGCCGAAGCCCAGTATGCACTGCCCGACGTTCCTGGGCAATCTGCGCTGTGCGAATAGCACGGCAAAGGAGCCCAGGGCTATGGCCGGGAGACTCAAATCAGTCAGGTTGAAGGCGATGAGCTGTGCGGTGAAGGAGGTACCTATGTTGGCCCCCATTATCACCCCGATGGCCTGGGGGAGAGTCATGAGTCCGGCGTTGACCAACCCCACCACCATGACCGTGGTGGCACTCGACGACTGAACCCCCATGGTCACCACGGCTCCAGTCATCACCCCGGCAATCGGGTTAGATGTGAGCCTGGCCAGAAGAGAGCGCAGCTTCGGACCAGCCGCCTGCTGCATACTCCGGCTCATGAACCTGATGCCGAATAGGAACAAACCCAGTCCTCCGAGGAAGCTCAGCAGCATGCTGGCGTCGACGCTCATGAATGACCCCCCTAAAGGGAAAGGACGTTTGTTCAGCTGTCCCCCGGTTGGTGCACACCCCACCAAGTACAATATCACTTGTCCGGGTGGTTGATGAAGCCCCCAAACCGGAGTTGATCTGTACGAAGATGGATATGCCGCGGGCGGTGGCCGCCTGAGGCAAATCTGGCGGGTCTGGATCAGAATCTCAAGGGATCAGGTGGACCCGGTCCCCCGGGGGAGCTGGTGATCGGGCGCGGAGTGGGAGAGCATCGTCTCCCACTCCCTCTGAAGCTTCCGTGTAGGGTCATCCCATTCCCATGATGTTGTAGCCGGCGTCCACGTGTAGGACCTCGCCTGTGATGCCCGACGACAGCGACGATGCGAGGAAGAGAGCCGCTCCGGCGATCTCCTCCGCCTCGACATTGCGTCTGAGCGGGGCCCGCTCGCGGTGATGACTCAGCATGTCGAGGAATCCGGGAACCCCGCGGGCCGACAGGGTGTTGACCGGGCCCGCAGATATTGCGTTCACCCTGATGCCAACCCGACCGACGTCGCTGGCCAGGTAGCGAACCACTGCCTCCAATGAAGCCTTGGCCACACCCATGACATTGTAGCCGGGGACGACCTTCTCCGCGCCGTAGTAGGTGAGGGTGATCACGCTGCCCCCCTCCTCCATCAACGGCCTGCAGCGACGGACCGCCTCGGTCAGTGAGTGGACGCTGACCTGTTGCGCCACGCGGTGGCCCTCCCATCGCGTGTCTACGTAGTCGCGGGAGAGATCCTCGGCCGGAGCATAGGCCCAGCAGTGCACCAGGAAGTCCAGCTGACCCATCTCGGTCCGCACGGCGGCAAAGAGACGGTCCAAATCCTCCGCTGAAGTGGCATCACACGGCCAGAGCAGAGCATCCTTCATGTCGGCCCGGTCCGTCACCATCTTCTCTATGCGGCGTCTGAATCGTTCTCCCTGGTATGTAATTCCCAGCCGGGCGCCGTGTTCCGCAGTTCTACCTGCAATCGCCCAGGCCAGGCTCCGGTGATTGGCAACCCCCAGAATTAGACCCTTCTTTCCTTCCAGCAATCCGGACATGCGATTCCTCCTCAGTAGTGATAGGGTTCACCTCTCTGTATCTTCCCGGCGCGGTAGATCTGCTCGAGTAGTATCACCGGCACCATCTCATGGGGAAAGGTGAGGGCGGACAGAGAAAGATGGAGTTGGCAGCGACGGATGAACGATTGCGAAAGACCCAGCGGGCCGCCCACGAACCAGGCTGCGTGAGAACGGCCCTCTACCCCTTGCCGGGCCAGAAGGCGAGCCAGACTGACAGAAGACATCTGCCGCCCGCGCTCGTCGAGGGCAATGGTGAAAGCATGTCCATCGCCGACGGCGGCACTCAACCGCTCCGACTCCCGCTCTACCACCTCTCTTTTCGCCGCAGCAGAGATCCTCCTCGGATTTCGCTCCCCGGTGACGCTGATCATCTCGACCCTGGCGTGGGGGCGAATCCGGCGCAGGTATTCGTCCGCGGCCGCCCGAAAATGTGCAGCCCGCATCTGTCCCACGGTGACAATCGTGTGACGCATCATCCTGTTACGGTCCCGAGTTCAAATTCTATCACCAGATGCTCCCCGTCCCGCACCACCTCCATGGTGACGTCATCGCCCGGCATTGACCCCTCCAGGAACTTCAGCAGGTCGACGATATTGTCTATGCGCGTCTCATTCATGCGGATGATGATGTCTTCCGACCGCAGACCGGCCCGCCCGGCGGGACTATCGGCGAGCACATTGCTGACGAAGACCCCACTATCGAGATCGATATCCTCGCCCTCCCTGCGCGCATCCTCCACCGACATGCCCGTCATGCCCATCCACGCCCGGCGAACCTCTCCGTGTTCAATGATCTCCCCGGCAATGCGCCTGACGGTGTTGCTGGGAATGGCGAATCCCATTCCCTCGACCTCGGCGGCGGCGAACTTCAGCGTGTTGATACCGATCAACCGCCCCCGGGAATCGAGAAGCGCCCCCCCGGAATTGCCAGGGTTAATGCTGGCGTCAGTCTGGATGAGTTCGAAAACCCGCTGACGGGTCCCCTGCCCGTACATGGTGGATCGCACCCCGGACACAACTCCGAGGGTCACCGAGCGGGCAAATTCCCTGCCCAGTGGATTGCCGATGGCAATGGCAAGCTGCCCGATCTCAATCCCGTCGGAGTCTCCGAAGGGAACCGGGTCGAGCTCCGAGTCGTTGATCATCAGCACCGCCAGATCCGTCGAGGGATCAGTTCCCACGATGACCGCCTCGTATTCACGCCCCTCAGAATCCTCCACCAGAACCTGGTTGGCGTCCTCTATCACGTGGTAGTTGGTCACGACGTGGCCCTCGGCGTCGATCACGACCCCGCTGCCCTGGCCGTCGCGGCTGTACGTTCTTCCCCATATGTCGGTGACGGCCCGGCGGTTGATGACGGCGACGACGGAGGGCCCCACACTGCGCACCACCGTTTTTATCGATTCTTCCAGGTCTCCGGCCGGCCCGTCGGGGGGAATCTCCTCCGACGGCAGCGGAGTCTGTACCTCTGGAGGCGGTGACTCAATCGGCATGGAACTGAAAACGTATGGCATGACATAGGGAGCCACTGCCAGGGTCAACATGACCCCCAGAACGGCTCCCAGTAGCGCGACAATGAAGTGAGACAGTCTCGGATGCTGAGGGACACCATAATGCGGGTTCATTTCTCTCTGCCTCCCCGTGCGTGGTCCAGCTTCCGCTACCATGTTACAGAGTAGCCATTAAAAAGCTATTAAGGAGACGAGAAGAAAATCAGCTCCTGCCCAAATTGACCACCCGCCGCGTCCCTCCGTCATCCGTCGAGACCTCGTCGTCGTCAGCGGATTCGTCGTCTCCCTCCTCTTCTGTCCGGGAGACATCGGCACCGATGTTGCGCATCTTCTCCTCAAAGTGCTCGTAACCTCGATCGACATGCTCTATGCACGAGATCCTGGTCACCCCGCGGGCGGCCAGCCCGGACATCAGAAGTGCAGCTCCCGCCCGGAGATTGCCCGCGCGAACGGAAGTGCCGTAGAGGTGTTCAACCCCTTCAATGACTGCCGTTCGGCCCTCGACCCGGATGTTGGTGCCCAGCCTCTGCATCTCCTCGACATGATTGAAGCGGTTCTCGAAGACACCCTCACTGACAACACTGGTGCCGTCAGCCAGGCTCAGCAGAACCATCATGGGGGGCATGGCATCGGTGGGAAAACCGGGATAGGGCAGGGTCTTCACACTCACCGCCCGAGGTCTCGTCCGGCCGGCAACCCGAATCCAGTCACCGTTTTCCTCCACATCGATGTCGGCTTCCCGCAGCTTGGCTATCACCGCGTCCAGATGCTTGGGCACGACGTTCAGTAGGGTCACCTCTCCCTCGGTGACCGCGCCGGCAATAGCGTAGGTGGCCCCCTCAATCTCGTCGGGTATGATGGCGTGTTTCGTGGGCTGGAGCTCCTCGATGCCGTGGATCTTGATCGTGTCAGTTCCAGCTCCCACCACGCGGGCTCCCATGGAGTTCAGGCAGCTGGCCACATCGACGATGTGGGGCTCGCGGGCCGTGTTCTCGATGATCGTCGTTCCGCGGGCCAGAACTGCCGCGAGCATGATGTTTATGGTGGCACCCACACTCGCCACATCCAGGTATATGTGGGCTCCCTCCAGGTGAGAGGCCTCCACCAGCACCTCCCCGTGCTCTATGCTGACCTCCGCGCCCAGGGCCCTGAAGCCCTTCAAATGCTGATCTATGGGGCGCTGGCCAATGTCGCATCCTCCGGGCAGTCCGACTCGGGCGTAGCCAAACCGACCCAGCAGAGCACCCAGAACGTAATAGGACGCGCGAATGGTCTTCACCAGTTTGAGAGGTGGACTCTTTTCGGGGCTTATCTTTGAGGTGTCGATCCGCATGGTGCCGTTGCTCGGCTTCTGTACGGTAGCTCCCAAATGCCGCAGAATGCTGCTGTAGGTGGCAATATCACTGATTGCCGGCAGGTTCGCCAGGGTACTGGTGCCCGAAGCCAGAATCGTTGCGGGAATCACGGCCACAGCGGAGTTCTTCCGTCCCCCGATGGGCACCTCACCATGCAGTGGATTGTCACCACGGACTATTAGTTCGGCCAAATTGTGTTCTCTCCCCACCTCAGTAATAGTACCCGCAAGTTTACAATTTCCCTACAGAACCCTGGATTCCTTCCCACGCCAGGGGCAGAATTTCAGGAAAGACAGAGAGATTATGTCACAGGGGCCACTCAATAGCCCCGGTGAAGGCATTGATGAATACGAGGGCACCGTTCTCCAGGCGCAGGCGCCACACCGGATCGGCCGTCCATTCCTCGTCCGAGCTCATCCCGGCATAGTATCCCAGGGTGACCTCGATGATGGCAGCTTTCTCCTCGCCGGCCGCGGCGGATATCCGCTGCACGTTGGCCGAAATGGCCTGAGAAGCCGGTATCACCGCCCGGGCGCGCCCCGTGTAGCCCAGAGCATTATACCACAGCTGTTGATAACCTCGAACCCGATCTCCCTGCACTCTCACTGTGATCCCGCCGCCGTAAACGGGTCGTCCGCGATGCTGTTGACAATAATACACCATGTATTGGCCGGACTCGACCCGGCTCAGATAGTCATATTGCATCCCGGGCGGACCCAGGCGCCGGTCAGACAAGAAGGAATCGGACAGAGACCTTGCCTCCTCGGGAGAAAGATCCACCCCCGAAAGATGGCTCCGCTGAAAGCGGACCGTCCCGGAAGCGCCGAGCACCAGCACTGCATCTTCCGTCTGATGACCACTGAGACGCCCCCCGATTATCACCGCTTCTCCTGCATCCGGTGGAAACAGGGCCTGCCTCAGCTGCTCGACATCGGGCTGATGGCGCGTGAGCTTCAGCGAGTACATCCTGGACGCTTCGGTGGGCAATTCCCCTCTCAGCTCCAGGCCCACTTGCTCCAACTTATCTGCCAGGGTCACCAGGGCCTCATCCTCGGAGCGCTGCAGAACCTCGTCCAGTAGGGGGCTTCCACGTCGCTCCATCCACAATTGATGACCCAATATTAAATTGCCCGCAAAGAAGCAGATTATAAGGATTGTCTTTGCCTGAGACCAATTCATCCGTATCACCGCTGATGGAAAATTGTATTATTTCTGAGTCACGTCGCCGCTCACCGCGTCAACCAGGTAACGTCCTCCGGGACCGAAATCCACCAGCCAGGCTGGCCGGACCACCTGCTGGTCATCGCTCTCCTCCGACGGATAGGACACCAGGTGGATGCGCTGCACCGAGAAAGCAACATCCTCACCGATCAGAGGCTGGCATCGCTGCACGGCGCTGATCGGCGTGATTGCCAGCGTTCGCTGCACCTGGTCGACCGGGCTCAACAGGGTCAGGACCGCTCGCCTAACGCCGTATTCATCCACTCTCACCCTCACCAATCCCTCCGCCGCCACCAGGTGCGTATTGGCGAAGACCTGAGAGAACTCGAACTCGTACCCGTCAACCTCCGCCTGCCCAGATCCACCGGAGGGAAGACGCGTGGGTTCCACCCGCATCAATCGCAGTTCATCCGCGCTGTCTCCCAGCATGTCGCGCAGAAACGCCCAGGCCTCGTTCAGCATGATCCCGGGTTCCAGCCCGAGTTGCCCGCTCTCTCGCTCGGAGGGAGTCACCAGGGTGTAGGCGAGGGTGCCGTCGGCGGTCACCCGGAGGCTCCTGTAGCCGTCGGTGTAGGTGGTCGAGTGATCGGGTTCCGCCCGCTCCCGCACCGCGGCCAGGTCAGAAAACAGCGAGGCCACGTGATCGGAGGCGTCGACAAGAACGGGTTCCGCCATGAAGGTGGTGACCTCGACGTCCATCTCCGGGATGCTCAACAGCGCAGAGAGGGTCATGTCCCGCCAGCCCAGAAGCAGGATTGCCGGCTCGCCCGTCATGGCCTCCGCCTGCCGCCCCATCCAGGTGGCCCATAGCGAGATGGCCTCCGCCTCGTACCCGGCCGATTCCAGATCCTGAGCGGGAGAGAAGAGATCCTCCGGATCCATCTCGTCGGCGATTCCCTCCAACACCGTCCATTCGGTGTGGTACCAGCCCCTTTCCGTCGGAATGTAAAGATGCATCATGTCATCTCTGTCCAGATAGAAAAACAGCCTGTCCATCATCACCCGAGGAAACCCCTCGGGAGCGCCCAGGGCGCGCATCCAGAGGTCCATGGGTACCGGACCGGGAAGCCAGACAGTGACTCCGGGTCGGTCAACCTGGCGGCGGACCAGGATCTCGTCGAGCTCGCCGTCGTCGCGGACCCGCTCTATGTCCCCGGGCAGCAGGCTGGAAAGGATGAGCTGAAGCATCTCAACCGCCGTCGCCCGCTCATCCGGGCTGGCCAGGCAGTGCACTCCCCGGCCGTCGTGATAGGTCAGGGACACCGGCTCAAAGAGGTGAGCCGGTATGCTCTCGCTGAGGTCAGGCCCGGCGCCGTCGGTGAGGGCAGGAGGCAGCGACGAAATGGGAGGCCCGTAAAACCACAGCGCAAGGCTGAGGAGAATCGAGGAAAGCACCAGCAGGGCCAGAATCATGCTCTTGGCCGTCTCCGCAAACCGTTCACTCATCGACCTGGTCACCCTTCCCGTTCAGCGGGAGATACAGCTCGATGGTGGTGCCCTCACCCTCCGTACTCTGTGCCCAGATTTTGCCTCGATGCGACTCAATGATCTCGCGGGCTATGGCCAGACCCAGCCCCGTCCCGCCACTTGCCCGCGAGCGCGCCTTATCCACCCGGTAGAACCTCTCGAATATGCGCGGCAGGTCCTCCTCGGGAATGCCGACCCCGTCATCGGAGACGGCCACATACACCCGGTCGCCCCGGCGTCTCCAGCTAACCCGCACCTGCCCTCCCTCGGGAGTATACTCCACCGCGTTGGTGATCAGGTTCACCAGGACCTGCTCGATGCGGTCGCGGTCGCCGTGCAGAAGAGGCAGGTCCGGGCTGCCACGGTAGCCCAGGGATACGCCCCGGGCGTCGGCCCGGGGGGCCAGATTC
Source organism: Bacillota bacterium (assembly GCA_046484105.1). Taxonomy (GTDB): domain Bacteria; phylum Bacillota; class Sulfobacillia; order SLMV01; family SLMV01; genus PWUC01. The sequence goes on along the minus strand of JAWOBW010000294.1, from coordinate 1,757 downwards.
CCGCATGCCCTGTCGACCAGCTCGGGGAGGGAGAAACGATCCTCCTCCCACGTCATCTCGTCGGAGTCAATCAGCGACAGGTCGAGCAGATCCCGGACCATCCGGGTCATCCGGTCGGTCTCGTCGAGCACCACCTGCATGAACTGCTCGCTGACCCGGTCATCGTGGATTGCTCCCTCCAGGAGGGTCTCCATGTAGCTCTTGACCGTCGTCAGGGGAGTCTTGAGCTCGTGGCTGACATTGGCCACGAACTCCTTCCTCCGCTGCTCCGCCTGTTCCTGTTCCGTGACATCCTGCAGGACCATCACCATCCCGCGGGGAACGTCGCCCTCTCCCTCGGGAAGAATCGCCGCCAGGTGGGCCCGGATCACCCGGTTGGAGTCCTCCAGCTGGAAGCGCAGGGTGATGTCATCGCCCGAATTCATCGTCTCCTCGATGGGGGACTTCAGCGCAACCCCGGGCAGCAGATCACGGATGGACTGGCCGGGCATCTCGGGCGGATCCTCGTTCAGAATCTCCCCCGCCCGGGGATTGGCCAGCATCACCCGTCCTCCGGCATCCAGTGCCACCACTCCGTCGGCCATGTTGCCCAGAACCACCTCCAGCCGCCGCTTCTCCTCGGAGACGTCTGCCAGCGTGTGCCGGAGCCGCTCCGCCATGTAATTGAACATTGAGCCCAGCTCCCCGATCTCATCGCGGGAAGAGACCTCGATCCTCTCGTCGAAGTTCCCCGATGCCATCTGCCGGGCCTTCTCAGTTATTGCCCTGATGGGCCGGGTGATAGTCCCGGCCAGGATGAAGGCCACCCCGGCAGTCACAACCAGTGCCAGCACCGTCGCCCCGAGCAGAATGGAGCGAATATCGTGAAGAGTCTGATAGACTCCCCCGAGGGACGCATTGAGGTAGAGGACTCCGGCGGGGCGACCGCCGTCGAGAACGGGCATCGCCAGGGACAGAACCGGGTCCCTGTTGTCCTCGCGGTCGCGTATCTGTCGGGAGGGTTCGCCCTCCGACAGGGCCTGGTCTACCTCGGGCAGGACAATCTGAGAGCCGAGGAGGCTCTCCATCCCCGAGCTGACCGCCATGACGGCGGCATCTGCGTCGAGATAGAGGAGGTCCAGTCCGGATTCCCGTCCGTAGTCACGCAGGTAGTTGGCGATGTACTCCTGGGGCACATCTTCGGCCAGGTACCGCTCGAGAAAGCTGACCATCAGCCGGGCCTGGCGTTCCACGTTGCGGGTGTGATTGCCCAGGTAGTAGTTTTCCAGCGACTGCTCAACGTACCAGCTGATCAATTGCATGGCCAGCAGGATCAGAAGCAGAAAGATCAGTGCCAGCCTGGCGCGGAGGCTCCTCATCTCACCCTCCCCCGTTTGCGGGGATGCTTGAGATCAACTCTCTTCATCAGAGACAAATATGTACCCGACGCCTCTCCGTGTGATGATCAGGCACGGATTCGAGGGATCTCTTTCGATCTTCTCCCTGAGCCTGCGGATGGTGACATCCACCGTTCTCACATCACCGTAGTACTTGTAGCCCCACACGTCATGCAGCAGCTGCTTGCGGGTGACCACCTTCCCGGCTCTCTTCGCCAGGTAGACGAGAAGATCAAACTCCCTGCGCGTGAGGCAGGCGTCCTCGTCATCGACGAAGGCCTGGTACCTGTCCAGATCGATAAAGAGATATCCCCACGTCATCTGCGCGCTGGAATCCTCCTTCAGCTCCCCGCAGGCTCGCCTGAGCTGCGCCCTCACCCG
>JAWOBW010000276.1:0-3216 GCA_046484105.1 Bacillota bacterium | reverse complement strand
GGCCGGAGAGATAGCCCTTTTGGGGGGGCGACGTGACGATCAGGGCGTCGATCTGCAGTTGCGGCAGTCGCCCCCGCACCGCCGAAAGCCTATCCTTCACGCACTCCTCCGGTGTGCGGTTTTCCATGGTATCATCCTCTCAGATCGGGCGGGTGGTCATCCGTTCGGGCCCAACCTCTCTATTCGCCGTTGCGGGCGGAATTCTTTCCCGGATCGCCCGAGATTGCGCCCGTCGGGGCCGCTTTCCGCGGTGTGTCACGGGGGAATGAGACGCCTCGTGACAGGTCTGTTTCCAATGGATTTCGCGGCCCGTGTGGTCGTGCGGCACCGGGATGGCGCCCGATTCCGGTGTCTTTCGCCCGCAGTGCAATCGGGGCGAAGAAACGGTGACCATCGCCGCCGGGCTGCAATATATTGTGGCACGGACACAGTAGGGGGAGGTGAAATGAAGGATTGCCACAATTCCCTGAACTGCCGGAGATCCCCGAACAGCAGGATCTTCTGCACCTGTTGATTCAGACGGTGGCTCTCGAGGAGCTGTCGCTGTCTGCCCTGGTCAATGAGGAGGCGGAGAAGGTTCAGGAGCTGGTGCGAGAGGGCATCGCCGGCCCGATCTTCGCGGAGGAGGCTGTGAAGATCAACGAGTCGGTTCGGGATGTCATCGTTGCGGCGGGCGAGAAGGAGGACAAACTCCTCCGGAAGCTGCGGCTGTTGCCCATGAATGATCATCCTGATCATGGAACAGATCAGAACCTCGATCAGCTCATCCGCTCCATGATATCCTACGATCTCTCAGCGGCCAACCTGCTGGGATCCGTAGCCGAGAGAATACACAGGATCCCCATCGATCCCGCCGAGGCGGTTGAGAGCCTGCGTGAGCTCAGGGAGATCGTGGACCGGGTGCTGACGCACGGGGCGGGCAGGGACGAGTGGCGCTACCGACTCGTTCACCTGTTGATGTCGCGCCGGGACGGGCGCAGCTGACCGGGCCCGGCCTTACCATGTGACGCCCCGATTTCGTCGCAGCAGCTGCCCTGCTGCATTTGGAACCCGTTGCTTCGCGAGTGACGGATGGACAGGTGCGCCTGCGTCGGGGGAATTGCCCCGGGGTAGGGGAACATGTAGACTGAAAAAGTGGACTGCGGCCTGTGCGGGCGCGGAATACGAACGGGAGAGATTCACATGGTACGGTGGCAATCGCTGAATGAAGATACGCGGTCGATATGGGACACAAACGCGGCCAATTGGGATCGGTTCATGGGCGATGAGGGAAACCGCTTTCACCTGGAGCTGATTCGTCCCGCCACGGAGAGGCTACTGGGGATATGCTCGGGAATGAGGGTCCTCGACGTGGGATGCGGCAACGGCCTTTTCTCGCGGCGGCTGGCCCGCCTGGGTGCCGAGGTGCTGGGCATTGACTTCAGCGCCGCCCTGGTGGAACGCGCCCGGGCCCGCTCTGCAGAAATTGAGGGGGTCGAGTACCGGGTGGTCGACGCCACCGACCGCCGGGCGCTGGCCGACCTGGGCGAGTTCGACGCCGCCGTCGCCAACATGGCCCTGATGGACATGAGCGAGCTTGAACCCCTGATCGATGCGCTGGGCTGCATTCTGAGTCCCGGCGCCCCCTTTGTCTTCTCCGTCTCCCACCCCTGCTTCCAGACTCCTGGTGGGCGAACGATATACGAGGAGGAGGACCTCGACGGGCAGATCGTGGGGAGGAGTTGGGTGCAGATCACTCACTACATAACCCCCAGGACCCATCCCGGCTCCGCCATTCCCGGCGAACCGGTCCCCTCCAGGTATTTCCACCGCCCCCTGTCGGCCCTGCTGGGGCTGTTCTTCCGCCGGGGTTTCGTCCTCGACGGTCTGTGTGAGCCGACCTTTGCCGAGGGTGACGACGGTCGTTTCGAGTGGGTCGAGATACCGCCCGCGTTGATATGCAGAGTCAGAAGGCCCGGCGATCCGTCCCATGTGCCCGATGCGACCAGGTCTCGCGGGGGATGAGGAAGCGGGGGCGGCGGCCGTGGGGCCGCCGCCTGGTCGAGTCTGAAGTCGTCGCTTTTCTCAGTGAAAGCTCAGAAGCTTGTCTCCACCTCGTCCACCAGTGAGCCGACGTAGGCCACTGCCCGGCTGATCGGCTCCCGTGTGCTCATGTCCACCCCGGCCATCCTGGCCAGATCCAGGGGCCTTTTCGTCCCGCCCGCTTTCAGTACCTCGATCCAGCGCTCGGCGGCCGGCTGACCCTCCTCCTGGATGGCGGTGGCCACCGCTGTCCCCACGGTGAGACCGGCGGCGTAAGTGTAGGGGTAAAGGCCGCTGTAGTAGTGGGGCTGGCGCATCCAGGTCAGCCGGGCCCCGTCGTCGATCTCGACCTCTCCGCCCCAGAACTCGTCGAGAATCTCGCCCTGCACCTGGCTCAGCAGCCCGGCGGTGACCGGCTGCCCTTTCTCCGCGAGGGGATAGATCCTCCGCTGCAGCTCACCCTCGATGAGGTGACGGACGAAGTTGTGATGATAGGTCATCAGCAGCTGGGATACCAGCCAGCGCCTCACCCGCGCATCGTCGCTCTGCTGCATGATGTGGTTGGCGACCAGCAGCTCGTTGATGGTGGAGGGAGCCTCGATGAAAAACATTGACGGTCGGCTGTTGGACAGGCGCTGGTAACGCTGGGCAAGGACTCCCTGTCCTCCGTGGCCCAGCTCGTGGGCGAGGGTCAGCGCATTGCGCATGCTGTCGGTCCAGGTCATCAGGACGTAGGGGTGAACGCCCGGCACCGTCCCGCAGAAGGCCCCGGTGGACTTGCCGATATTCTCGGCCAGGTCGACCCAACGCTCGCTCAGTCCCGCCCGGATGATCTCGGAATACTCCGGGCCGAGAACCGACAGGCCCTCCCTTATGATCTCAGCGCCCTGCTCGAAGCTGGTCTGGGGCTGAAACTCGGGATCCAGGGCTAACTCGATGTCGCAATAAAGCATCCTGTCCAGTCCCAGCACTCTCTTGCGCAGCCGGGCGTATCTTTGCATGTGGGGAGCCAGCTCGGTGAGGATGGTGTCGTGAATGTTGTCATACACCTCGCGGGTCACCTGCTGGCGGCTGAGTATCATGTGGATGGCGGAGGGATAGCCGCGCAACCCGGCGGTGATCACGTTCTTCTTCACCTCGGTTCCCCAGGTGGCTCCGTAGGTGTTCTGATAGGCCTTCAGGCCCTCGGTGAAG
>JAWOBW010000275.1:0-14685 GCA_046484105.1 Bacillota bacterium | reverse complement strand
GGAAATCGCGGAAAACTCCGGCTGACCCGGAGCTGAACGGGAGCACCTTCGGTCAACTGGCCCCATTTCTCGGAGGCTTCACGGGATGGGGCCAGTTTCGTGCAAGGAGACGACAGTACTCATGGAGAAGAGTATTAGGCGATGCAGTGTTTACTATACAGCACAATGTATACGGTCTCATGAGGGAGGTTGATCTCTGTGAATTCCAGATCTCCTCTAGAAAAGGTGCCTCCTCTATACCAGCGAGCGTATGAAGCCCTGAGAGAAGCGCTTCTGCAGGGCGAGCTCAAGCCCGGGCAGCGGCTGACGGAAGCGGGTGTGGCCGAATGGCTGAACATCAGCAGGACTCCGGTGAGAGAGGCCTTCCGGCAGCTGCACCGAGAGGCATTGCTGGAGGTGAGTCACCAGGGACGGATCCGGGTTCCCGCAATCAGGAAACAGGATATTCACGACTTCTTTGAGTGTAGGACGGCCCTGGAGACAACCGCAGTGGCCAATGCGGTTCTAAACGCGCAGGATGGGGACGTGGACCGACTCAGACGGATTCTCGAACTCACCGAGGCCTCGTCGGCTGCGGGGGATGCAGCACAGGTGATGCATCAGAACTGGCTGTTTCACGAGTTCATCATAGAGCTGTCGGGAAATGTGCGGATGCTGGAACTGTTGGAGCACGTGTGGACCCGAATTCTGCTGATCAGGGCCTCCATCCCGCGCGATCCGGGGATGAGCCGGGCCCTGGTTGGGGAGCACCGACGGATCTTTCGGGCCGTGGAGGCGAGGGATGTCGGAAGTGCGGTCGAGCAGCTGCGGGAGCACCTGAAAAAGGCGACCGGACGCTACCTGACCTACCTGGACGACATGGGTGAGGCAACGGGGGAGTAGAGTTTGGGCCTTGCGGGCGGACCGGCTTCCATTGTGAGCCGGTCCTTGCCCCCTGGGAAATCGTGTGATCTCCCAACGTGGTGTCGTCGTGAAGGTGCGGTGAAGCCTCCCTGACCGCCCGGTGTGTGCGTGAAGAAGATCTCCCCGCAGCAGGCACCCCTCCGATGATAAGGTTACTGACCCCAATCACCCGCGAGCAACCGCCGTCCCCGGAGCGGCAGATGTCAGTCTGAGAGGAATTTGACTGCCAGCTCAGTGCGCGAGCGACATTCGGCCTTGTGCAGAGCATTGCTGGCGTGGAACTTCGCAGTGTTGACGGTTCTTCTTGCCTTCAAGTTCAAGGAGGAGCCTGAGGACCCGGGTTCAGCCTTCGTGAATGATGCCAGCACATCGCGTCTAAACCCCTGCACTGTGTTGCCTCTCTGCCGGTTGTCAGTTGCGGACGACTGTTCGTTTCCTCCTCCCGGCGAGGGGGCTATGACCCGCCGAGGGCACCCGGCCGCTTGGTCCAGTGTGGCCCAAGTATGCCTCACCGTCGATTGCTGAGATGGAGCGAGAGAGCGAGGGCAGTCACCGGACCACCCACCAGGACCGCGCCCAGGGCGAAAAGGAAGAGAGGGCGATCCATGCGGTCGAACGGAACCGGGCCGGTGATGACCCAGGAGTGCAGCTGCGGAAATATTCGCATGGCCAGCAGAAAACCCAGGGGCCAGAGGATGAAACCGGTCACCAGGCCGAGCAGGAAGCACCTCCGGCGCTCCGGCCCGCCTTCCAGCATGAGGCTGTACTGGCCGAATACGCTGACTGCCGCCAGGGCCACTGCCATTATCACGGCCGCGGCCGCGATGAGGGTTATGAAGGTCCACTGCACGATTGCTCTCCGCCTTTCTACCTGTTCCAAGACAACCCTGAGTCAGTCCTGCCAGTTTTCCCTGCCCCGGCCAGCTGGCGGGCAGGAGCAGCGGTTCTCCGGGCGCCGATGCACTCCACATATAGTTTAGCCGATGTGGCAACTTCGAGAAAATAGCGTGTGGTATAATTCAGCTGGGGATAGGAGGGATAATGTGCCACTGGAGAAGATAAGCAGTCGCCGCGACATCGGTGGGGTTCTCCGCCGGGCCGGGGTTGGCGACGGTCCGGTGTGGATCAAGGTCAACTGGACCTCGGCCGGGCCCGGCATGTTCACCGAGGCGGAGGTCCTGGAGGAGTTTCTGTCCGTGCTGCCGCGACCAGTCATGGTGGCGGAGAGCTACACCCCCGGCAGAATCCGGGGTTCGGTCGATGACCTGCCCGACGATGAGCCGGCGTACATGGAGGCCATGCGGGCGGCGGATCGCCGCTTTCTCGAGCAGACGAAAATGACGCCGGTGCTCGAGGCGGCAGGTGTGGGGTATTTTAATTTGAGTGAGGCGGTGTGGGCCGGAGAGGTGGCTCCGGCAGAGTCTGTGAGGGTCGCCGTGGAGGAACGCCTGGGTCCGATGACGTTTCCGGAACTGTGTGGGCTCGTTCCCAGGGCCCTGTATGACCAGCGGGCGCATCTGACACTGATCAACCTGGCGCGCATGAAGGTGCCGGCGGCAGACTCAGGTGACTGGAGCCTGGCGCTCAAGAACATGTTTGGGCTCATCCCCACCCCGGACAGGAGAGGTTATCACCGGCGGGGTCTCGCCGCGGCGATCCTCGTCGTGAACCGGATCTACCGCTCCCTGTTCCGTGTGGTCGATGTGGTTGAGGGGATCAGCTCGGTGGTGGTGTATGATGACGACGGCCCACATCGCGCTCCCTGGGGGCGATACAGTCTCCTCGAGGGGCAGGGGCTCGTCGCCCACGGACCCGATCCCGTGGCCCTGGAATTGGAGATAGCCGCCCACTTTGGCCGGGACCTGTCCGGGCGGACGCTCATTCGCGGCGCCCGGGATGTCTTCGGCGGAGCGGGCCGGGAGTGCTGACGACCGAGCCTGCAACGCCGGCGCAGGACTGGCTGGTCGTGAGGGCGTGGTGTCGGCGGCAGTGCGGGCTCGCGCGGGAAGCGCCAGGGGCGGATGGATCCGGGGTTGATCTGTGAGACCGGCCGGGCAGGGGTCCGCTCAGTCCCTACCGGTAGCCCCGTGCCGTTCCGCGGCGAAGGGGGGCAGTTGCAGGCGCGCCCTCATCAGGATCTCTTTCGTGGCCGCCCCGCACTTTTCTCGCTGCGTTTCCGACAGGTGAGGCCGGACTGTAGCGTGGAACTCCCCGATGTCGAGGACGGTTCCACTCCCGTCTGGATGCACGAAGACGTCAAGTGCCAGGTCAGTGTATTGGAGGGAGGGGCCTTTCTCCGGGTCTGTGCGCAGGTTCGGCGGCAGGCAGATGTCGCAGTACCATCCCTTCACCTCGAGATTGCGATCCATCAGCTGCAGCACGTTGTACCAGCGACCCGGGTAGAAGTGCTCGTGGACGGGATCTCCCCGGTTCATGCGAAAGAGCCCATAGTCGGCCGTTTCTGTCCAGTGAGTGAGAAGGGTGTGATGACTGCGGGTGCACTGAAGCACGGTGCCCTCGTATGATAGCCGGAGATCCCCGCAGAAGTCGCGTTTCTCCACGTGCACCTTCGTTCCGGGATTGAGTCTCTCTGCGGCAAACTGTCCCATGACGCTTCGTCCTCCTTTCCTGCGGGTTCGGGTCCGATCGGGCGAGGTGTTGTAGCCTGGGGAAGGACGGTATGATGTGGGCGGGGGTGAGGGCGAATGATCTAGATCCTGGCCCGCAGTATCCTGGCGGAGTTGAGTACTGCCAGGAGGGTTACCCCGACGTCGGCGAATACTGCCCCCCACATGGTGGTGAGACCGGCTGCGCCGAGTCCCAGGATGGCTGCCTTGAACCCCAGGGCCATCACCACATTCTGGGTGACGACGCGGCGGGTTATGCGTGCGACGGCGAAGGCCATCAGCAGCCGTTCGAGCCGGTCGTCCATGATGACGATGTCGGCGGCCTCGATGGCGGCATCAGTCCCCAGTCCTCCCATGGCCACTCCCAAATCGGCCCGGGCGATGACCGGAGCGTCGTTGATCCCGTCACCGGCGAAGAGCACTCGCGACTGCGGGTGACTCTCCTTCATCTTCTCGACCATCTCCACCTTGTCCGCGGGGAGGAGTTCGGACCAGTGGCCCCTCAAATCCAGCTCCCGGGCGGTCTGGTCGGCTGCGTCGGCCACATCGCCGGTCAGCATGTAGGTGGAGATTCCCAACTCCCCCAGCGTCCTGATGGTACCGGCGGCGGACGGACGGATCCCGTCGGCGATGTGAAGGGTTCCCAGCAGCTCCCGGTCCCTGGCCACATATACCGTGGATCCGGACGTGGGTGGGGGAGGATGCGGTATGCCCTCCTCCTGCATGAGGCGGGCGTTGCCCACGTGGATGGTCGCCTCGCCCAGACGCGCCTGCACACCCCGACCGGCCCGTTCGCGGAAGTCCGTCGGTGCCTCGGGCCGGAGGGCGCCCGCGTCCTTTGCCCTGTTCCTTATGGCCGATGCGATCGGGTGGGTTGAATGGTTCTCGGCTGCACTGGCCACGGCCAGTATCTCGCTTTCGGAATACCCAGGCTCGGGATTGATGCTGCGCACGGCAAAGACTCCGTCCGTCAGGGTGCCGGTCTTGTCGAAGATGGCGGCCGACACCGAATTCAGGGCGTCGAGGTAGTTTGCCCCCTTGACCAGTATTCCCCGGCGCGAGGCGAGGCCGATTCCGGCGAAATATCCCATCGGTATGGAGACAACCAGGGCACAGGGGCAGGATATGACCAGTAGAATCAGCGCCCGGTAACTCCAGGTGGCAAAGGAGGCGGCGGGCGAGACCAGCGGGGGAATGACTGCCAGGGCCAGGGCGGAGAAGACCACGGTGGGGGTGTAGTAGCGGGCGAATCTGGTGATGAACTGCTCTGCCGGGGCTTTCCTCGTCGCCGCATCCTCGACCATTTCCATGATTCGGGCCACGGCGGATCTTCCGTATTCGCGCTGAACCTCGATCTCGAGAACGCCGTCCTCATTCAACATGCCCGCCATGATCTCGTCGCCGGCACTCACCGACCGTGGTGTCGACTCTCCAGTCAGGGCGGAGGTGTTGATCGAGGAGGTGCCGTCCCGGACCTTCCCGTCGAGGGGGATCCTCTCCCCCGGATGGACGATGATCATGGTTCCCGGCTTCACGCTCTCGGGGGCGACTTCCTCAATTTCGCCCCCGCGCACAACCCGGGCATGATCCGGCCGGAGCTCCATCAGCGCCTGCACGGAGCGGCGGGACCGTCCGACGGCCAGACTCTGAAGATATTCGCCCGTGCGGTAGAAGATCATGACCCCGACTGCCTCCGGAATCTCGCCCAGGGCCATGGCGCCGAAAGTGGCAACTGTCATCAGGAAGTTCTCGTCGAAGACTCTGCCGCCCCGGAGCACACTGCCAGCTGCCTTTCTGATCACCGACTGCCCGGCCAGGGCGTAGGCTGAGATCAGTAGCACGAGCGCGGGGATTCCCGGTCGGAGGTAGTACAGAAGCAATCCCGGGATGAACAAAGCCACCGCAGCTGACAGGATTAGCACCTGGCGCCGCAGTGGACGCCCCTCGTTCTCATTGGCGCGGTCGGCGGGGATCAGCCGAACATCCGGCTTGACGTGGCTTATGGCCACCTGGGCCTCGCTGCAGTGACGGGGGTCCATCTCCACCGTCCGGGTAGCAAAATTCACCGCCGAGTCTTTTAGGCCGACCACTCTCTGGAGTTCCTCTTCTATCTCAGAAGCACACGAGGGGCAATCCAGCCCCTGCAGAATGTAGCGCACAGTCTTCCTCTCCTCATTATGCCTCTGGCGCGGGACTCTCGGCAGCACCGGGCGACTTTTGCCTGACAGGTGATTCGCTTGATGACATAGTACAGATACTCAAATGGCTTCAAGCCACTCCGAGTACAAACGTACAGTTCCCGTGTGAATCAGTCAACACCAGTCACAGTCACAAGATGCCAGGGGAAAAATGTGGACCCGGCCGGTGACCTGTGAGATAATGCATGCGACCTCCAATATATGTTCGTACTAATACTCTGGGGAGAGGAGGATCATCATGGGGTGCAGTATCGGTGCAGTAATCCCGGCGTTTCAGGAAGCGCCCAGAATGAGTCCGGTTCTGGATTGCGCTGTGGCCTCGGGGCTGTTTTCCCGGATAGTGGTGGTGGATGATGGATCGAGGGATCACACTCTCGAGGTTGCCCGGGAGTATCCGGTTCGCACGGTCCGGCACCCGTGGAATAGGGGCAAGGGTGCGGCGTTGCAGACCGGTCTCAACCACCTTGAGGATGAGGATGTCGTCCTCTTCCTGGATGCAGACCTGGTTGGAGTCACGGGGGAGCATCTGGAGTCTCTCATCAGGCCTCTATGTGAGAGACCGGGCCTTGGAATGACGGTTGCGAGATTCATTGAGGGCAGATTCGCAGTCGACCTGCAGCAGAAATGGTTTGCCATCCTCAATGGGCAGAGGGCGTTGACACGGGAATTCATTCGCCGCCTGCCGGATCTATCGTGGAGCAGGTTCGGGGTGGAGGTTCTCGTCACCCGCTTCGGTCGCGATTTGGGAGTGCCGACGTCCCAGGTCCTGTGGCCCGCGGTGACGCACTACACCAAGGAGGAGAAGTTTGGGCCCCTGATGGGGTTCTACGCCAGGATGAAGATGTATGCGGAGGTGCTGAAGACCCAGATGATGTACCCGTTGCGGATGGGCGGGTTTATTATCGAGGCGGAGAGATGGGATGCCCCCGCGGAACTCGATGCGACGAATTGAGGGAGAGGTCCCACGCCCCCGCATGCTCCGGTAGTGATGGCCGCTGGGCGCCGGTCGGCACACTGCCGGGCTGCTCCCTCGTCTGCCCACTGTGCTCTGGGGTAGATGATGTGGGGACAGACTTCGCCTGTCCTTGCCAATGCTAACGCAGGCCGTACAGCGTTCTCGTCTTCTCCCTTATGTAAGTCAGGAAGGGTTCGGTGGAGAAGTCCTCTCCGGTCGCATGAAGAATGAGTTCCCTGGGGGGATACTTCTGCCCGCAGGCGTGGACCTTCTGCTGCATCCACGACAACAGGCGGCTGAAATCGCCCCGCCGGAAATCCTCCTTCATGCCCGGATGTTCCCTCAGGGCGGCGGCAAACAGCTGGGCGGCAATGACATTCCCCAGCGCGTAGCTGACGAAGGAGGAGCCGAATCCCCCCGACCAGTGTATGTCCTGCAGGACGCCCTCCACCGGGTCCTCGGGGACGATCCCCAGGTATCTGTCGAACTTCTCGTTCCACGCTCCGGGCATATCTTCCAGGGGTAGGTCGCCGTCGAAGGCCGCCTTCTCCAGCTCGAACCGTATGATGATGTGCAGGTTGTATGTCACCTCGTCGGCCTCCACGCGGATGAGTGACGGCTGAACGCGGTTGATGGCGCGGTAGAAGTCCACATGGGAGACTCCCTCAGTCTGGGCCGGGAAGTGGGCCTTCACTTCCGGGTAGAAAAACTCCCAGAACTCAGGAGAGCGCCCGACGAGATTCTCCCACAGCCGCGACTGGGATTCGTGCAGGCCCCCGGAGGGGGAGGCACCCAGGACGGACTGCTCCCACTTCCTGGGGAAACCCTGTTCATACGTGCCGTGGCCGGCCTCGTGCAGGGAGGCGAAGAAGGCCGCGGCGAAGTCGTGCTCCCGGATTCTGGTGGTGATGCGGACATCATCGATGGAGAGTGAGGTGGTGAAGGGGTGGACGGAGATGTTCTGTCTTCCCCTCTCCTCGGTATCGAAGCCTATGCTCTGCACCGCCTTCAGGGTCAGATCCCACTGAGTTCCGGGATCGTAGTACTGATGCAGGACGGCGTCATCGACGGCGTCCTGACACTGGGAAACCTCAGCTATGAGAGGTATCAGCACCTCCTTGAGGTCGGCGAACACGGACTCGACTGTGTCCACATCGAAGCCCGGCTCCCGTTCATCGATGAGAACGTCGAGGGGAGATGATCCGGGGTCCAGCGCCTCGGCGGTGCACACACTCAGTTCCAGGTTCCGCCTGAGCGCGGGCAGGAACAGAGAGAAATCCCGCTCCTCCCTGGCCCTGAGCCAGGCCTGCAGGCCCTCGGATGAGGCCGTGGCCCTCTCCCGAACCAGTTCTTCCGGTATAAGGGTTGCCTTGCGGTACTCGCGGGCGATCACCCTCAGCGTCGCCGCCTCATCAGATCCCCGGTGGAGGGAATCGGCGTAGTCCCGCAGCCTGTAAAGAAGATCTCCAATGCGTGGATCCGTCATGTGACGGTGGATGAGGCCAGCCAGCGTCACCAGCTGTTCCTTTCTGGCTTCTGCTCCGGCTCCTGGCATGTTGCACTGCATGTCCCAACGGGCAAGGGCCGCCAGACGCGACAGATGCCTGACTGCTGCCATACGCTGGGTCAGGTCTGGGTATTCTCCCGGTACCCTCTTCATCGCCATCACCCTCTCATTGAAGGGAATATTCTCCATGGCCTGCCTCCTTCCTTCCTCTGCGGACACCGCATGATGTACATTGATATGTAGGAATTGGTGGGAGGAGGAGGGATTATGAGAGTGACCCTGCTGGGTGATCCCATTCTTCGTCAGCGCTGTCGGCCGGTTGTCGATTTCGGGGCCGCCGAACTGGACTCGGTAGTGAGCAGGCTGCAGGAGACACTGTACTGTGTGCGGGAGAAGATGGGCTTTGGGCGGGGGATCGCGGCACCTCAGGTGGGCAGTGACCTGCGGGTTGTCTTTATCGACGCCGGAGGGCCCATGACGCTTATCAATCCGGAGATCATCTGCCGTTCTGATGCCACCTTTGAGCTTTGGGATGACTGTCTCAGCCTGCCCTCCATTCTGGTGAGGGTGCGGAGACACCGCCGGATCACGGTCCGCTTCTACAATCTCGAAGGTCAGCGGAGGCTGCTGAGGGCGGAAGACGATCTCTCCGAGCTGCTGCAGCATGAGCTGGATCATCTGGACGGCAAATTGATCCTCGATCGCGCGGAGGGAGAAAACGCCGTATACCTGCGAGAGGAATGGAATCGGCAGTTTGGAGACGGTTGAGTATGTTTTGGCGGGCAATGGTTCACGGACGATGGTCCGGGATTCTGGCGACGGCACGCACGGCTGCCGGAGAGAATGACGGGAGACCGTCGGGGAGGAGGTGGGCGAGGCGATCGGTCCCACGCCTCTTTCCTGGTGCCTCAGCTCCCGTCCCGATTGCGGATGCAGTCCGGGTTTCCTTTGCATCACTGGAAGGTTTCTCTTCTGCCCTTGCCCCGCGCCCGAGGATGATCACTCACACACACTTCCCGTGATTGGGAGGTGGCCGTCGGCCGGCCCATGCAGGAGACCGAGGAGGCCGCAGACCTGGGAGAAACGGAAGGACGGATTATGCTGAAGATTGAGACGACACCCGCAGTGGAGATATCGCCGGATGTGGGCGACCTGTGGGCAGAGGTGGATCTGGGAGCGGTCGGCCACAACACCAGGGCCGTTCGCTCCATCCTGAGGGAAGATACTCGCCTGGCCGTCGTGGTCAAGGGAGACGGTTACGGCCACGGGTCCTTCGCCGTGGCCAGCGAGGCGCGGCGAAACGGTGCGACAGACACGGTAGTTTCCACAGTCATGGAGGGGGTGGAGCTCAGGCTGCGAGGTTTGGATGGCCCGATCCTGGTGATAGGTGCCGTCAGTCCCGGGCAGGCGGACCTGGTGGTCAGGCACGACCTGTCGGCCATTGTGTTCACCGAGGAGACTGCGGTCGCGCTGTCAGAGGCGGCCCTGAGCAGTGGAGCGCGGGTGAAAGTGCATCTGAAGGTTGACACCGGACTGGCGCGGTACGGGGTGGCTCTGCGCGATGCGGTCTGCTTCATGGATCGAACCGGATCCCTCCCCGGTCTCGAGTGGGAGGGAGTCTGCACGCACCTGGCCCGATCCTTTGTCGCCCACGATCGGATGACCAATGTGCAGGCGGAACGATTCAACCTGGCCGTCCGCGAACTGGAGAAGGCCGGCTACCGTTTCTCCTGCAGGCACATTGCCAACAGCGCTGCCCTGGTGATCCATCCCGAGTTGGAGATGAACCTGGTCAGGATTGGGAACCTGATTTACGGGCAGGAGCCGCTGGCCGAGCGCAGGAGGGAGCTCACAGTGCGGCCCGCCTTTCGTCTGTTCGCCCGCGTGACGGCGGTCAGGGACATGAGACCGGGAGAGACCGGCGGTTACGGAGCGGAGTTCACCGCCCGCCGTCCGACACGGGTGGCGGTCATTCCGGCCGGTTTCGGGGATGGATGGGGTGTGGAACCCCGCACCACGGCCTATCGCGGGAGAGTATTGCTGAAGGAGATACTTCGCCGGGTGGCGGAGACAGTCGGACTTGACCGAAGGTTCTTTCGCGCCCCCAATGGTTCAGTTCAGATCGGTGACCATGTCTGCCGGGTTCTGGGGCGGGTGGCCATGGGACAGGCCCTGGTTGACGTCACCCGGGTTCCCGGGGTGAAGCCCGGCGTCGTAGCGTACCTGCACTGTCGCCCGCCGCTCATAAACCGCAGGGTGCCGAGGGTGTATGTCAGGGACGGGTCCCTGGTGGGAATGCGGACGGTCTTCGGCTACGCCACGGAGCGTGGGCCGGTTGAGGAGCAGGAGTGAGCTTTGAAGAAGGGGGAGGATCAGTGGCCAGATATCGCATTCTGCAGATTGATGCTTTCACGGACAGGGTATTTGGCGGAAACCCGGCCGGGGTGGTCCCCCGGGCGGAAGGTCTGACGGATGAACAGATGCAACTAATTGCCAGGGAGATGAACGTTTCCGAGACCGCCTTTGTCACCGGCGGGGGTGGGGATTGCCTTGACGTTCGCTTCTTTACCCCCACCGAGGAGGTCGACCTGTGCGGACATGCCACCATAGCCACCTTCTGGCTCCTGGCTCTGGAGGGCAGGGTGGAGAGGAAGGGCGAGCGCGCGACTGTCCGCCAGCGGACGCGGGCGGGCACCCTGGAGGTGGACATACAATACTGCGACGATCACCCGGCGGGGGTGATGATGACTCAGGTTCCGCCCAGGACAGCGGAAGGGGGAGGCTGGAGTCGGCAGTTGCAGCGGGCTCTCCATCTGGCCAGCACCGATTGGCTCTCTCGCATGCCCCCGCCCCAGGTTATCTCCACTGGCCTGCCAGATCTCATAATACCCCTTCCGGACCGCGAGACCCTGTGGTCGCTCTCTCCCGACCTGAAGGCTCTGGCGGAATACTGCCGCAGCAGAGACATAATCAGTGTTCATTGCTTCACCACGGACACACTTAGCGAAGACAGTGTCGCCCACTGCCGTGATTTCTCCCCCGCAGTCGGCGTTCCGGAGGAGGCCGCCACCGGAACTGCCAGCGGCGCCACGGGAGCCTATCTCATTCTCAACCGCCTGGTGGATACGGAGAGGGACGGCACAGTCACCATGATCCTGGAACAGGGGCACATTCTCGATCGGCCCAGCACCATCCATGTCGAGGTGGAGGTGAAGGAGGGCCACCCCGTCGGGGTTCGGGTGGGGGGAGAGGCGAGGGTTGTCCTGGACGGGTTCCTGCTGGTTGGGTAGGTGTGTTTGCCTGGCTCACCGGGTCAGATTACCTCCGCCTTCAACCGGAACCTGCGGATTCTGCTGCACCGACGCGGTGGTGCGGGCGTCGCGCGGGTCCATCCGGTGCTGGCACCCGCGGGAAGCACGGAGGTCACCGGGTCATGGCCCGAATGCAGTGTGCCCTCCGGGATGATGATTTGAGGTTAAGGGAAGGTTTTCCCCCTGTCACAACGAAGTCTGAGCGGTGAGTGGGGCGACATTTGTGAGAGGTGATGACGGACAGTGAGAGACGGGGGAGGCGGGATGTTGCTGGTTCCGATGAGGTGTCCAAGCTGCGGCCGCTTTCTGGCCCACGTGATGCCGCAGGCCCGGGTGATGTGCCCGCAGTGCAAGGTGTGGGTCAGGCCGGGGAGGGAGACTGACTTCGAACAGCGCAGTCTTCTCAGCGACCTCAGCAGGAAATCCGGAGGAAGATGACCATCTCCGCCTTCGAAGACGGAGATGGTTTCCCGTCAGCGGTTTCGACGATAGGTGAAGCGGTCCCCGGTGTTGAAAGGATGGTGACGGCGGCCGAACTGCCGCTGCAGGGCGCTTTCGGCGGGGGTGCCAGTGCAGTGCCCCGGCCGAATCTCGGCGGGATTGAGCTCCTGTAGGGCCTTCACCGTCGCCTCGAGCTTCTCCTCGTCTGCGTCGACCAGATGCAACCCTCCGATCAGCGTCTGCCTGGCATCCCCGTCGCAGACGGTGCGGGCGTGCAGGAGAGTGTTCACCGGCCCGGCGTGACTGCAGCCGGTGACCACCACGGGCCCCGGTGAGTCCACGTCAAAGACCATTGCCATGTCGTCGGGATCGCCGTCGGCGGTCAGGCGTCCATCGTCGAGGGTGAACTGACCCTTCCTCGGTTTTTCAAAGGAGGTTGTCCTGGGAATGGAGCCGCTCACCCACACCGCGGGGAAGATCTGGGTGGGTTCGCGCAGCAGGATCAACCGCCGGGGAGGGATGCTCTCCCACAAGCGCGGATCGGCTCCCATGTGCCGCAGTCCCGCGCGCGCCGTGATCACCTGGCGAGTGATCTCGGCATGCCCCACGACGGTGAAGCGTGATTCGGGGCAGTCGATCAGCGACTGCAATCCCCCCGTGTGATCGCCGTGACAGTGGGACAGAAAGACGAGATCCAGTTCCTCCGGGTTGACCCCCAACACTTTCAGGTTGTGCCCCAGAACCTCGCCGGTGGACCCGGTGTCGAAGAGGATTCTCTTCCGCCCTTCATCTCTGTAGTGACAGTCGATTAGTAGCGACAGGCCGTGCTCCGACCACAGCGGGCTGCCGTGTCGCGTCCGGTTGCTGACGATCACGGCTATGTCCAGTTGCTCCAGCTGCGGGCTTCTCAGATCTGACAACGCGATCCCTTCCTTCCAATGACAGGTACGCTTTCCCGGGGTGAGAATCCTTCTCGGTAGCGGCGACGGTTCTTTCGATGCTCGGGATCTCGGCAGCTGGCGATGCTATACTGATAAGTGAAGGGCTGCCAATGGGAGAGGAGTGGTGGAGGTGACGGATATCCTCCTGACGGGGTTCGGACCCTTTGGAGGTAGTGGAATCAATCCCTCCGGAGAGACCGTCGGGGTTCTCGACGGAAGTGAGGTGAAGGGGAGGCGGATTGCAGGGGTCGTGCTGCCCGTCAGCTGGTCCCGTTCCCATCTGGAGCTGTACCGGGCAATTGCGGATGTCAAACCCAGAGTCATCATGTGCCTGGGACAGAGCAGCCGGGAGTCAATTGCCCTGGAGCGCGTGGCGATAAACTGCTGTGAGGGGTCGGACAATGACGGTGTGGAGCGGAGCGGTTCCCCAGCAGTTAGCGGTGGGCCCGACGGCCTCTTCAGCCGGCTGCCGCTGGAGGAACTGAGAAGCGCGCTCGATGATGAGGGCATCCCCGCCCGGATATCGAACAGCGCGGGAACCTATCTGTGCAACTACGTGATGTACCGGCTTCTGCACGGCCTGGAGGAGACCGATGATCCATCGACGGTTGCTGGATTCGTGCACGTTCCCTCTCTACCCCAGCAGGCCGCGGCCAGTGCGGGGCGGGGCAGGCCGAGCATGAGCCAGGATCTGATTAACAGGGCGGTTGTGGTGATGCTGACGGTTTTGTTCTGATTGATCTGGCGCATTTTCATTAAATTCCCTTGACAGTCGGGCCGCAGCCGTTGTGAGTGGCCCGGTTTGCAGCTATAATCAGAGTGCAGTTAGGTGCGAATGAAATCATGGGGAGGGGTGCCCGTGGGCCGTCAAGTGATTGCACTGTCTGTAGCCATACTGCTCGCCTTTGCCTTCTGTTGCGGTGTGTCATTGGCCGATGAACTCCCACGCGTCACCACCTCGCCTTTCAGCGATGTTCCGGACGACCATCCCAATGCCCGGGATTTTGCCCTGCTGCAGGTGCTCGGCATTTTCGAGGGATATGGAGACGGCAGGGTTGAACCCGATGAGCCCCTGGAGCGTGCCCAGTTTGCCAAAGTAGCTGTGTGCCTGCTCAACCGGGGTGACCAGGTGGAGGCGACCAACGACCGGACTCCGGACTTCCTCGACGTAGACCAGATAGCGCCGGTGTGGTGGGGATGGATAAACGTCGCTCATTCCACGGGACTCATACGGGGATACGAGGATGGCACCTTTCGACACAGCGCCAAAATCACTCTGGCCGAGGCGGCCACGGTTCTGCTGCGGGTTGCCGGTTATGATCCCTTCCTGGAGGGTCTCAGCTATCCCGACGACTACGTCGCCCTGGCCGAGGAGCTCGGTCTGACCCGCGGCGTGGAGCTGGAACCGTATGTGCCGGTCACCCGGGCGGAGATGGCGGCGATGGCGGTCAATGCCCTGCAGCTGAATCCACCGGATGCCAGCGGTCTTCCCGCGGCGGATCGGATCTCGGGATACCGGGAGAATCTGCTGGAGTCCAGGGACGAACGCCTGGAGGGTTTCGTCTCTGACGTCACCCCGGATGAACTGACGATAGACGGCCGACCGCACCCCATAGCCTCCACGGTTTATCTGTTCGGGGCAGACTCGCTCGAACCTCTGCCGGGACAGTGGGTGGTGGCCTACGAAAGGCCGTCCGGAGAGGTGGGCTTCGTCGAGGCAGCTGCGGGCTCGACCCGGCTGGCGGGAGTGCTGGAAGACGTCGATACTGAGAGTTTCAGGCTCAGGGTGGGCGACCGCTGGG